>JBOHFY010000400.1:0-2570 GCA_050699895.1 Pseudonocardiaceae bacterium | reverse complement strand
CGGTCAGGGGGGCTACCTGGTGCTGGATGCGCCCTGGCCCGGGATGTTGCGCACCATCTGGGGTGACGACGAGCGGTACCGGGAGACCTACTGGTCCCGCTTCGGTGACCGGGGGTGCTACTTCGCCGGGGACGGCGCCAAATACGACGACGACGGCGCGATCTGGCTCCTGGGCCGGGTGGACGACGTGATGAACATCTCCGGGCACCGGATTTCCACCACCGAGGTGGAGTCCGCGCTGGTGTCGCATCCGACGGTGGCCGAGGCCGCCGTCGTCGGTGCCCCCGACCCGATCACCGGGCAGGGCATCGTCGCGTTTGTGATCCTGCGCGGCCACGTCGCCCAGGACGAGGCGCGGGGCGAAGCGGCGATCAAGGCGCTGCGCAACCACGTGGCCACCCAGATCGGCGCGATCGCCAAGCCAAGACAGATTATGGTCGTCGCGGATCTCCCCAAAACCCGATCTGGCAAGATCATGCGCCGCCTCCTCCGCGACGTAGCCGAACACCGCGCCATAGGCGACGTCACCACGCTGGCGGACTCCTCCGTCATGGACCTCATCTCCACCCGCATGCAATCCGGCGCGGGCGAGTAGGCCCGCAATCGCCATTCGGAGCCGAATCGCGGTCCTGGGCACACGCCGGGCCGCTATTCGGAGCCATATCAACCCTGAGTTAGCGCAGGTAGCATGGTTGTGTCGGCTTCGGAGGTCCGCAACCGCAGGCTTCGGAGCAGCCCCGATGAACTGGTCTTGACTCGATGGTGACGAAGGTCCAGCCCATGACCACCACTGTAGCCGCCGCACTGCACCGGGGGGCATGGGCAATTTCTTCCCAACTGCGGAGTGCGGGCCCCGGCAAATCCGGTAGCCGGGATATCCGTTCCGCCCACTATTGGTGATCTTGTGAAAAGTGGCCCCTGGCGACCAGCGGTTATCCTACAATCGGGATCTTCGTTTCCCCAGGTTGGCTCGACAGCGATTCCGGGTACGCAGGCCGCGCCGGGCAAGCTCGGCAGGCCGCCGCCCCGGGCAGCTGCGGGGGGTCACGCAAGATTGTTTCGAGTAGCAGCACCACGCCGTCACGATCCATAGTCGCAGTGTTCACCACCGCGCGGAACGGCCCCGCCTGTTATCCTGGGCTGGGCAGCTGGTCCTCGATCAGTCGAACTCGCCGTGTGGTCATGACCGATTGAAACCGCCGACCGCGCATACCCCAGTGGCCGCGACGACCTGGGCTGCGACCCGCTGATAGCAGCCGAATCGTGGTTGCGGGCATGCTGGGTAGGTGAGTGGGTTGGTTCCTGAGAGCGAGCTGGGCTGGCGGTTCTCGCGGGCGGGTGGGCCGGGTGGACAGGGCGTTAACACCACCGACTCGCGAGTTGAGTTGATCTTTGGCGTGGCGACAAGCACGGCGTTCACGCCAGCCCAGCGGGATCGGATACTCCAGCGGCTGTCCGGGCGGCTCATCGACGGTGTCCTCACGATCGTGGCCTCCGAGCATCGCTCCCAGCTGCGCAACCGGGAAGCGGCGCGAGCCCGGCTCGCCGCGATACTCCGCCAGGCGCTGGCCCCGGACCCACCGCCGCGTCGCCCGACCAAGCCCTCCCGTGCCGCCCGCGAGCGCCGCCTGGCCGACAAGCGCCGCCGAAGTGAGGCGAAGCGATTCCGCAGCACTCACGGAGAGTGAGACGGCACACTAATCGGTATCTCAGCCCTGATCCGCGAGCTTGTCGTGGCGTTTCTCGACGACCAGCCGATGGAGCCGACCATCAGCTCGGCTGCTGAGGCGCTCGAAGTACTTCGGCGGGTTGTGCTGGGGCAGGCCCACGCCGGGACATCCTCCCCTGAAGCCGGCGGCTGACTCGCTACGCATGCGCTCAGGAGGCGCAGGTGCCGGTGGAGACCTCGGTGTCTCGGCTCGGTGCCGCGGTGATGGCGCCCGCGATCTCGTCATCGGTGAGCACGAACCCGGTCTCGTCGTTGTCCACCGCCGCCCCGAACACCAAGCCGAGCACCTGGCCGGATCCATCGAGCAGCGGGCCACCGGAGTTCCCGCTGCGCACCGAGGCGCGGACGGTGTAGACGTTGCGGAGCACGGTTGACGTGTTGTAGATGTCCGGGCCGCGCAGGTGGATGCGGTCCCGAACCCGGGCGGCTGAGGCCGTGTACGGCCCGTCCAGCGGGTAGCCGAGCACCAACCCGCTCACTCCGGAGGTGGCTGGCTTCGGGGCCAGCTGCAGCACCGGCGCTCGGAGCCCGGGCACCTTGAGGACCGCGACGTCGACCTCCGGGTCGTAGCTGACCACGTCGGCGTCTAGGGTGCCGTTCGCGGTCTCCACCTGGACTTGGTCCGTGCCGGCGACCACGTGCGCGTTGGTCATCACCCGTTGTGGCGCCACCACGAAGCCGCTGCCTTCCAACGCCCGGGAGCAGGACGGCGCCTTGCCGCGGATCTTGAGTACGCTGGCCCGGGACTGCCGCACTACCGGGCTGCCCAGTACGGCCGGGTCGGCCGGCCCGACATCGGTGATCGGGGTGGGCACGAAGGGCGCGAGCACGTCGGGGAACC
>JBOHFY010000399.1:0-15920 GCA_050699895.1 Pseudonocardiaceae bacterium | reverse complement strand
ACGTGGTGCACCTCGCGGGCGTCCGCCGACTCGGCGGTCAGGCCCACTTGGGTGCGGGTCTTACACCGCACTAAGTGGTGGTGCACCGCGCCGGTGAGCAGCAGGGACGGGATCGGCGCGTACTGGGCGTCGACCCCCCGATTTGACAGCACGATCAGCCGGGCTCCGTCCTCGACGGCTTCGGCGACCTCGACGCAGATCTCATGGAGGCGGTGGACCAGCGCCTGGCCGCCGCCGTGCACCTTGTAGACGCCCCGGACCGTGACGGCCTGGTATTCGGGTTGGTCGCCGTCGTCGTTGACGTGGACGATCTTGGCGAGCTCGTCGTTGTCCAGCACCGGGAACGGCAGCACGATCCGCCGGCAGGAGTCAGCGCCAGCCACCAGCAGGTTGGGCGCCGCACCGAGCTGCGCGTGCAGTGAGGTCACCAGCTCCTCCCGGATCGCGTCCAGCGGCGGGTTGGTGACCTGGGCGAACAGCTGGGTGAAGTAGTCGAACAGCGGCCGGGAGTACCGCGAGAACGGCGCCGGCGGCACGTCGTTGCCCATCGACCCGATGGGCTCCGCGCCGGTGCTGGCCATCGGCGCCAGCAGCACCTCCAGCTCTTCCTGGGTGTAACCCAGCGCCTGCTGGCGGCGCACCAGCGAGGCGTGGCTCGGCACCTCGCGCTCCCGCTCGGGCAGGTCCGCCAGCCGGGTCAGCCCCTGGGCCACCCAATCGGCGTAGGGGTGCTCAGCGGCGAGCTGGTCCTTGATCTCGTCGTCGCTCACAATCCGGCCGGCCGCGGTGTCCGCGAGGAACATCCGGCCCGGCTCCAGGCGTCCTTTGCGCACCACCGTGGCGGGGTCGATGTCCAGCACCCCGACCTCGCTGGCCAGCACTACCAGGCCGTCCTCGGTGACCCAGTACCGGGCCGGGCGCAGGCCGTTGCGGTCCAGCACCGCGCCGATCATGGTGCCGTCAGTGAACGCGACCAGCGCGGGGCCATCCCACGGTTCCATGAGCGTGGAGTGGAACTCATAGAACGCCCGGCGGGCGGGATCCATCTCAGTGTGGTTTTCCCAGGCCTCCGGGATCATCATCAGCACCGCGTGCGGCATCGAGCGACCGCCCAGGTGCAGCAGTTCGAGGACTTCGTCGAAGGACGCGGAGTCGCTGGCATCCGGGGTGACAATCGGGTAGAGGCGATCCAGGTCGCCGGGAATGAGATCGGTGGCCAGGCGGCTCTCCCGCGCGCTCATCCAGTTCCGGTTGCCGCGCAAAGTGTTGATCTCGCCGTTGTGCGCCACGATGCGGTACGGGTGGGCCAACGGCCAGGACGGGAAGGTGTTGGTGGAGAACCGGGAATGCACCAGCGCCAGGGAGCTGGTGACCCGCTCGTCGGACAGGTCGGGATAGAAGCTCACCAGCTGTTCCTCGGTCAGCATCCCCTTGTAGACGATCGTACGCCCGGACAGACTCGGGAAATAGACATCGAGTTCGCGCTCAGCGCATTTGCGCACGCAGTACACTCGCCGCTCCAGATCCAGCCCGGTCACTGGTTCTCCGGCTGCTCCCGCCGGCGTGAGGAACAGTTGCCGGAATCGGGGCATCGCCGAGCGGGCTGTCGGGCCGACGCCCTCGGGGTTGACCGGCAGCTCCCGCCAACCCAGCACCCACATGCCCTCCCGCGCCGCGATGCCCTCAATGGCCGCCATCGTGGCGGCCTCAGCGGTGTCTTGCCTGGGGAGGAAGGCGGTGCCGACCGCGTACTGACCCGGCCCGGGAAGCTCGAAGTCGACGACCTCCCGGAAGAAACCGTCGGGTACCTGGAAGAGGATGCCAGCGCCGTCACCGGTGTCGGGTTCCCCGCCCCGGGCACCCCGGTGTTCGAGGTTGCGTAGCGCGGTGAGCGCGTTGCGCACAATGCTGTGATCACGACCCCCGGTGAGATCGGCCACGAAGGCCACGCCGCAGGCGTCGTGCTCATAGGCGGGGTCGTACAGGCCTTCCGCCGGACGTCGATGGCGTCCAGGAGTCAAGTGTCCACGACTCACGTGTGCCAGGCTCGACCCCGCAGGCAGGTGGTGAGCGCTCACGAGCACCTCCCGTCGTCTCGATGGGGTTGTACACGCATCGGAACGACGTGTACCTAAATTAACTCAGGTTACCTCATACCCCCCGGGGGCTCCTACCTGTGGCGGCGCGCAGCGAGCACCCGCCACCGCGCCATCCGCTCCATCCGTGCACGGTGGCTAAGGGAGCAGCCGCGCCGCCCCGCGGCGGTCGCTCCTTATCGGCCTCCCGGGAATCCCCGGCGGTGAATATCTTCGGACATGCGAACGACCGCGAGATAGAACTCGAGTATTACTCGCCAAAACGCGAGATAAATGAACGAGATGATCAATCCTAACAGGAGTGTGACGACGCCCTGTACGGCGCTGGCCTGGAAGGCGCCGACGACGAACACCAGATAGCCCAGGGCGATACCGATGAGGCCGAGAACGTAGAGGACCCTGATGATCAACGGGGTAACGAAGTGGTTGAAACTAAAGTCGAAGAGCGCCCCGAAGAATCCCTGCGGCTGCCGGGCGGGAGACGGTCCACCGGCACCTTCGGGATACTGCGGACCCGGCGAGCCGGGCGGCGGCGGATTGTAGGTCATTCGGCGCTCCTTGAGTCGGCCGTCAGGTTTGCTCTGGCAGTACACGTGTCCAGCGCCGGTTGCGCAAGTGATCTCGGCACAGGGCGGCTTCGCCGGGCCTAGCCGGGCGGGTCAGCGGCCGGCAGCGGTACCTCATCAGCGGTGTAGAGGTACTTGTTGAGGGTCGGCCGGGTGCGGGTGGTACGGGGCGCGTCGTATGCCATGACGGCGTTGATACGGTCCCGGTCTCCCCTGACCCGTCGCACACTGTGCAGGGTTCGATTACCGGCCATGACGAGGAGGGAGCCCTTCTTGGGCGTGAACACCGTGAGCCGCCCGAAGGTCTTCATCACGGGCGGCTGGCGCAGCAGCCAGTCGAGGCCCCGCTGTACGGGGGACTGATCGGCGGAGCCGAGCAGGAACCGGTAGTTGGGGTACAGCTCGGTCTCACCGCCGGGCACCTCGTTGAGATAGACCAGGGCCGTGACCGCATTGCGGTCGTAGTGCCAGCAGTACTCACCGCCGGGTGGGACGATGTTCACGTTGATGGCGGCGATGGTGTCCGCAATCGGCTCCAGCGGCCGACCGCAGATGTTCCCCAGGATCCCCTCGACCTTCCGGCGCAAGTCGGGAAGCTGGGGCAGGGCATCGTGGACCCGGTGTCCATCAATGACGAAATAATGCAGCGAGCGACCCGCAACGTCGCGATGGATGATGGGAAGCTCGTGGGAACCTCGGTACACGTCGACCGAGGCCAGAAATTGGTCACACTCCTCGGCTGAGAGAAAGCCGTCCACGATCTCGATGCCTCGTTTCCAGAATCCTTGAGACAACTCACATCCTCCTCGCTGGGCGCTCGGCACCGTTCTCCAGAAGAGGCGTCACCGCCGCGTTGACCTGCTCTCTGAACACCTTCCAGGTGTGGTGCGCCTGAGCCACCCGCCTCAGCTGGCGTCTGCGCGTGTCGCACTCGGCCCGCGACCACGTCAGCACCCGCCGGATGGCTTCCCGATGCTGGGCTGGGTTCATGGGCTCAATGACGACGCAGTGCGCCAGCACGGCCTCATCGATTCCCGAGACGGAGGTCGTGATGGGGATGCAGCCCGCCGCGACGGCCTCCAGGAGCGTTCCCATCTGGCCTTCGACCCAGGTCGGGAGATAAGCGAAGCGGCAGGACCGCAGCAGCCGCAGGTACCGGTCAGACGCGGAGTCGATCCAGCCGTGGGCGATGATGCTCCCGGTGCCGCTCGCCTCGAGCAGCCGGTCGAAGGGGGGATCGAGGCGACCCACCACGTGCAGCCGGGCTTCCGCGGGGTCGATGTCGCGCCAGGTCGCGAGCGTGTCCAGGAAGCCCTTCCGCAAACCACAGTGGGTCGCGATATAGACGATGTCCTGTCCGCGGTCCACTCGCATCGGTTTTCCCCACAGCGCCTCGTCCACGGCGTAATTAATGAGGCGGATCTTGGGTCGCCAGCGATCCGGGAACGTGGCCAGTGTGTGCTGGTTGCCGACCAGCAGGATCTGGTCGGCAAGCTCCATCGTCGCTTCATGGTCGAAATCCGCTGGCGGCAGATCCCAGTCGGGCATCGGCACGTTGTGGCGGGCGGCTTCCCTGGCGAGCAGCCTTCGAGCCCGATCGGGGTCGGAGAGTACATAGACGGCGACTTTGGTCGCGAAGGAGTTAGCCTGGCAGATGTGGGCGAAAGCCCAGAAATGCCCGATGAAGAGATCGGCGCTCAGGCCCCGTGGCCGCTTCTCGGTATCGTAATAGTCGACACTTCCCCACTCCCTGAGCAGTTCGTGGAGGTGTGCGGCGATGAGGCCAGTAGAGCAGTTCGCGAGCTCCGCCTCGCGGCCGGGATCGAAGTAAGAACGCCAGTAGGACAGTACCGATCTCACGGCCGAAGGTTCCTTGCGTGCTGGTGCAACCGTTGAGGTTTGTGACCGTTGCGTTTCCGGGAGCTAGCCTGAGCCTACCGGAACCACTGAACTTCCGCCGGGTTTGCCGGTACGGTCCGAGCCGCGGCAGCGCCCAGGAAGGTGCGAGACTGCGCGCATGGCGGAGCACGACGACGTGGGGGCCGACCTCGCCCAGGTCACAGCACTGGCGCTGACCAACTATGGTCACTTCACCTCGATGCGCGTCGACGAGCGGCGGGTACGCGGACTGTCCCGTCATCTGGAACGGCTGGTGCGTGACTGCCGCCGGGTGTTTGACGCCGATCTTGACCCCGACCTGGTCCGACACCTCATCCGCCACGCGCTGGCCGATACGCCCCGGTCGGTCGTGGTCCGCGTGACAGTGTTCGACCCCACCCTCGAACTCGGGCACCCCGGTGCGGACGCCAAGCCACGCGTCCTGGTCACCACCCGACCAGTCACGCAAGCGCCGCTTCCCGCGTTGCGCCTTCAGTCGAGCGCCTATCGCCGCGAGCTGCCCGACGTCAAACATGTCGGTCTGTTCAGTTCGCTTCGGTATCGGCGCATCGCTCAGCGCAACGGCTTCGACGATGTGCTGTTCACTGACGCCGAGGGCACTATCTCCGAGGCGGCCACGTCGAGCATCGGCTTCGTCGATGGTGACCGGATCATCTGGCCCCAGGCGGACTGCCTTGCTGGCGTGACCATGCGACTGATCACCGAGTCTCGCGGCGGGCAGGTCACCACCGCACCGGTCACTCTCGGTCAGTTAGCCGACGTGGACGCCATATTCGCCACCAATGCGGCGGTCGGCATACGCCTTGTCCGCGTTGTCGACGGTATCCGGTGGCCGGAGGAGCATCCGGCCCTAGGAATCCTTCGCCAGGAGTACGCGGACATTCCCGCGGAGCTGTTGTAAGCGCAGCGGGTTCGCCGGGCCGGGGAGCGATCCGGGTCAATGGGTGTTGAGCACGAGGTAACTCTCCGCAAGCCGGCCCGCTGGCAGACCCGCGGCGTGGGCCTGTATGGAGCCCCAGCGGCGCATCCGCTCCTCCAGGGTCGTCATGTGCGCGGTCTGGCTGGCGTGCGCGCGCAGCGCCGCGATCTTGCGGTCGAAGGTGTCGGTGATGTCGACGTAATGATCGGCCCGGTCGTGGGAGCTCATCACCCAGACCTCGGGGACGGTGTGTGCTTCCAGGCCCTCCTCGGCGAGCAGCTCAGGATGCGCGAACGGGTTGCGGGCGTCGGGGTAGATCGCGCACAGTGCGGCTTCCCCGGCGGCCTGGTGATCAGGGTGGCTGCCATAGAGGCTGCGCAGGTCGCGGTGTGGCAAGGGGATCACCATCCGATCCGGGCGGGTCCGGCGGATGACGCGGGTGATGTCACGCCGCAGCTCCACGCTCACCATGAGCCTGCCGTCGGGGTAACCGAGGAACTCGACGTCGGTGACGCCCAGCGTGGCGGCCGCCTTGCGCTGCTCGTCCTGCCGGATAACGCCGATCGCCGAGCGGGGCACTCCCGGGTCGATACCACCAGCGTCACCGTCGGTCACGATGCAGTAGGACACCTGAAGACCGGCGTCGGTCCAGGTGGCGATCGTGCCGGCGGATCCGAAGTCCGCGTCGTCGGGATGCGCCACGACCACCAGAACTCGTTGCACCTGCGGTACTTGCTCATCCGCCACGGCATTCTCCTCAGGTCGGCGTCACCATCGGGCAACGCCAACGGCCCTGGCAGCCTTCCCGCTTACAGGGCGGGAAGCGGCTCGTTGGTCCACAGGCTGCGCAGCTGGGACGCGTACGTGTGGAGGTCATAGGACGGGCAGCCGGACCCGCCGTATCCAATGTAGTTGCCGTGGGCGTCGTGCCGCCCGCCGTTCATCACGGCGCTGATCCCGTGGTGCGCAATCATGCTGCGGATTCCGGCGGTGATGTTGGCCACCGGGTCGGTGATCGAGCTGCCGGCCAGGCTGGGCAGTACGCAGGCTCTGAAGGTGCCGGGGATGGTCTGCATGAGACCCTGCGAGGGGGTGCCCGCCGCGGCGTTGCTGTCCCAGGTGTTGATCGCGTTGGGGTTGCCGCCGGACTCGTGCATAATGATCGACTTAACGCCGGGGGCGAGGGCCTGCGGCAAGCCCATCAACCCGAGCGCTTTGGCGATCCAGCCATCGAGGCTGTGGCTGTTGCCGGCTTGATAAGGCTGCCCGAGACGGTTCTGGAGAGCCTCCTGATGGGCTGCTTGGTCCGCCCGCTCGACGGCGCGGCGCAGTGCGGACACCCCGGTCGCGGCACCACGGGTGGGGTCGAGCCGCACAATCTCGGGTTCCAGGGATGGGCCAGTCAGCGCGGCCGGCGCGACCTCGGCGACCTGCTCGGCTGGCACTGCCGCCGTGGCCTGCAGTGTATGGCCGGCCACCGCGAGGGCACCGGCGGCGACCGCCGCCGTCACGGCCCGACCACGCAGCGCCGGACCTGGCCGGGGCATGCGATGCGCACCGCGAGGCTCAGGGTCGGGTGCTGGTGGGGGAGCGAAATAGGGCTGCGGATGACGACCGCGGGGGCAGCGGTGACGCGCCAACGGTTTAGGTCCCTTCCGCACCGGGAACCTGGTGTGCGAGCCGGGAAACAACCGTCCCAGTTCGGGGGCACCGGGAACGACACCTGCTCGCAACCAGATCGTGATCTGTGACCGACGAAAGGTAACGGTAAGGCCACAACGGCGGCAAACCCCGGACCTGCGCCAGCGTGTCGCTTGCGCCCGATGCGAAAACCGGCGCGACGAGCGGTCCCCAACCGACTCGCTGAGCGGGCGTGGCGCCGAGCAAACCAACGGCAAGCGGTGGTCACCTGACCCGTCAGCGAGTGGGGACGACGACACCGGCTGCGCTGCCACCGTGCCGAGCCGGCTCCCCCGCGGCGAGCACCATGCCGCCGGGGAAGAACTCCAGTCCCGACGCCACACCGATTTCTGGGCGGATCATGATCGTGGGATCCAGCGGGGAGGTGTCGCTGATCGTGAACTCATGCCCGAGCGCGCGCAGGCCAGGCGTGGTGGACGCCGCGATGAACGCCGGCTCGACCTGCGTGGCCTCGGCGTTGCGCTGCGAGGCGCGCGGCGCGGCGATCGCGTCCGGCAGGCTCATGCCGAAGTCGATCCGGTTAAGCAGGATCTGCAGCACCGTGGTGATGATCGTGGCGCCCCCCGGCGAGCCGACCGCGAGGAACGGCCGGTCGTCCTTCAGCACAATGGTCGGCGACATGCTGGAGCGTGGCCGCTTGCCGGCCGCTGGCAGGTTGGGATCGGGCGCACCGCCCCGCGTGGGCGCGAAGGTGAAGTCGGTCAGCTCGTTGTTGAGCAGGAACCCTCGTCCAGGCACCACGATGCCGCTGCCGCCGATCTCCTCCAGAGTGCTGGTATACGACACCACATTGCCCATACCGTCGGCGACCACAACATGGTTAGTGTGGCTCTCCCGGTCGGGCACCGGGACAGCCGCGCCAGAGGGCGTGCAGCCGGGCGACCCGGCGATCGGGTCGCCCGGCGCGACCGGGCTGGTGCTGGCCTTGGCCGGGTCGATGAGGCACGCGCGCTGGCGGCCGAAAGACGTCGAGAGCAGCTGCTGCCGCGGCACGTCCACGTAGCGGGAGTCGCCGAGGTAGCGGTTACGGTCGGCGAACGCCAGCCGGCTAGCTTCCAGGTAGTGGTGCAGCGCCTGCACTCGGTTCATCGCGGACAGGTCGACGTTGCTCAGGATGGTGAGCGCCTCGCCGTCGGTAATACCCCCGCTGGAGGACAGCGCCATCCCGTACACGTCCACGCCACGGTAGTTCACGTGCGTCGGGTCGGCGTCCAGCGCGCGATAGGCACGCAGGTCCGACAGCGTCATCGGGCCAGGCCTTGCCACTAGCGTGGCGCCGGGAGCCAGCGGCGGGTGCTGCACGGCGGTGACCAAGTCAGCGCCGATCGAGCCGCCGTAGAGCTCGCCGATCCCGCGCTCGCCAATCTCCCGGTAGGTCTTCGCGAGGTCGGGATTGCGCAGCGTGGAGCCCACCGCGGGCAGCGCGGCGCCGGGCAGGAACAGCGTCGCTGTCGAGCCGAACTGGGCGAAGCGCTGGGCGTTGCGCCGCGTCTGCTCCTGGAACGTCGCGTCGACCACAAAGCCGCGCTCGGCGACCTGCTCGGCCGGTCGCAGGTCCTCGGCGAGCCCGAAACGGCCCCACCGCGACAACGCGCGCTGCCAGGTGGCTAGCGTGCCCGGAACGCCAACGGACAGCCCGCCGTGGACAGCGGCCGGGAACGACAGCGGCTTTCCCGTCGCCGGGTCGAGGAACATCAAGGGCCCGTCGGCGCCTGGAGCGGTCTCCCGTCCGTCAATGGTGAACACCCGGTGGGTGCTCGCGTCGTAATAGACGACGTAGCCGCCCCCGCCGATGCCCGCGACGTAGGGGTCGGTCACGCCCAGCGTCGAGGCCACCGCAACAGCGGCGTCCATGGCGGTTCCGCCCCTGCGCAATATGTCCAGGCCCGCCTGTGTCGACTCCGCGGTGTCTGAGACCACCGCGCCGCCGTGGCCCAGCGCCACCGGTGTCTTAGCCGGCGGATGCCTCCGCGGCGCGGTTGTCGCGCACGCCGCGACCCCGCTGACCAGACCCACTCCAAGCAGCCCCGCGACGAGTGCGCCGCTGAACCTCCGGACACGCATCCGCAGCCTCCCGTGATCGCCTTCGGCCAGTCAGCGGAACCCTGTGTTCCGAGCAGACCCGCTTAAGCGGCCGATACTCCCTCACCCACGGCGGTGGCGGTGGTGGGCGCACCACCACCACCACGCCGCCACCGTCCCAGGCGTCTCAAGCGACTACCCACGTCACAGGCCTGCTGAATAGTTACAGCTGCCGCACCAGCCGCTCACCCAGGCCCACCGACTCGGCCGACATAATCTATTGTCACAACAGCCACAGATGCCTCCTCCGCCTCGGGAGTTACACCTGTTCAAATTACAGCCCCTCGCATACTGCCACTTCCCTTAGTTCATGATCGAGTGTAAACTTTCGATAACGAACCCAATAGAGAAACAGTCGCGTTCCGAGCCTGATCGAGTGCCAGAACATTCCTTGCGGGGTTGGAGGTAGCATTGAATGAGCTTGGGGAGCCACACCTCGGTGGCTGGTGGACGGGCCTGATCATCGGGTTGGTGATCGTCGTGGTTGTGGTGATCGTGGTAAGCGTGCTCCTGGTGCTTGCATCCCGGATCAACGCACAGGCGCGCGCAGCGACTCGTGAGCTCGAGGCGACACGGTCGACCACGCAGCCGCTCGTGGAGCTGCGCCGCACGAACGACACACTCCAGAGCATCCTGCGGGGCGCTCGGGCCGCTCGAAAAGCACTGGGAGGATAACGATGGTCATAGCTCTCCCCCCCGAGGAGATCACATTCTGGCAGGTTACGCTGGCCGTCGGGGCGGTCGTGCTCATTGCCGTGATCGCGCTTCTCAGCCTGCTCCTCTACCTCGTCGGCTCGATTGAAGCCGGCGTGCAGCGACTGTGGGCCGCAGCGCAGGGGGTGGCCGGCAACACAGCCAACATCAAGATCGCGCTCACTGTCGCGGACACCCTAGATGAGATCACGGACGAGGCGGGTCGCCACGCTCGGCTTCTGGGGGTGGGGGCGCGATGAGCACGGAACTGCTTGTGATCCTCACCGTCGTTGAGATCCTGGCCCTAGTGGTCGTGTTAGCGCTGTTCGTTATATTGATCACTCGCCGGCTGCGCTCCCTCGCCAACACCCTCGGACAGGTGAGTGGGGGAGTCATCAGGGCGATCCAAGGGGACGTGTGCCTGGTTGGCGCTGGCGCCGCGATCCTGAACCGGAAGCTGAACGCGATCGCCGGCGTGCTGGCAGCGATCGCGCAGAAGGCCGAATCGCTGCCTGCGCAGCAGACGCAGGTCCAGATCCCGCGGCAGACGCAGGCCCGGACCTCCGGAAGTGACTGGCGACCCGCAATAACTCAGGACCCCACGATAAGGCGAAGGTAAGACAAGGAGGCGACGGTGATACTGTGGTGGATCGGCAACGCGATCTTCTTCTTCCTGGTCATACCAGTCGTGGTGGTGCTCCTGCAGCGCCTGGCGAGATCCACCCTCGACGTCGGGAAGCACATCGACATCATTCACGACCAGGCCGGGGGCATCGTCATCGCAACCAACGATGTGAAGGCGCTGATACCCACCCGCGACGCCGTGAAACGGGTGGGGGCTGGCCTCACCCGCTATGTGCAGGCGGTTGCCCGCATCCTGTGAGGAGCTCATTTCCATGCCGCTAACCGCTGTATTCACGATCATCGGCGCAGGGCTGACCGTGCTGGTGCTCGCCGCCTACCTGATCGGTATCGCGGTCGTCCTCCGGCGCATCGACACCAAGCTCCGCGCGGTCACCGCTGGCCTTCATCTCGTTACCGAAAGGACCGAGCCAGTCGGATCGATCGTCGGGGAGATCAACAGCGACCTTACTCGAGCGAACGACGCTTTGCGGGCAGTACTCGCCAGATAGCGAGGGGGCCTGATATCCTCGCGTCGAGTATCGCATTCGACTTTCACGGCGGCGTTGCGGGATTCAGCTAAAACGTTGCCAAAGCACAATCCGGTGGCCCCGGGGGATTCCCACCCCCGGGGCCACCGGATTGTGAAGTAGGCCGCCCGCGACATCAACACCGCCTACCGCCTGCTCGCTGCCACGCCCCGAGCCAACGCCCGAGCGTCACGAACTTGGCAAGCGGTTGGACGTTGAGCGGCGGGAGCTGATGTTCGGCTGCGTGGTCCTCGACCCCTATGGATGAGACCTCGACCCGGAGATCGGCCACCACCGCACCAAGATCGGCATCCGGTAGGCCGTCAGCCCGCGCGCCCGCTTCGAGCTCCTCGATCTCCTGCTCGACGAGAACCACCGTCGCCACGCCACGCGGTAAACCCCAACTCATCCTCAGTCCGATCTCGTCGAAGCTCGCGGTGCGCTGCGTCGCATGGTGGACATGGTGCTCGACGGGCTCGTCTCCGGCGTGCTGCCGGGCGACAACAGGTCGCCCTCAAAGAGGAGGCGGGGCGCCGCGGCTCAGGGGGCGTGCTCCTTCCGGGGCTGGTGGAGAACCTCGCAGCGGCGACACAGTTGGCCGACGAGGTGGCATGCTTCGCGAATACCCCGGGCGGTGGGGCATTGGTGGTGGGTGTTGAGGACCGCACTGGGGACCTACTGGGCACGGCCATGGACCCGGAGTGGTTGCGTCACCGCATCTACGAACGAGTCGACATCGCACCCGTAGTCGAGCAGCGACATGTCGAGGGGGTTCGCCTGCTGGTTCTGTACGTTACGGCCGCACAGGATCCTGTCGAGGACACCTCTGGACGCATTCGTTGGCGGGTTGGCACTCACTGCACACCGGTCGACCGCGCTGAATGGTTGGCTGCTCCCCGCCGCAGCGCTTCGTGAGGCAATTCTCAACGGCCTTGTGCACCGTGACTGGCACCTGCCAGACCCAGTCACGGTGACCTGGGTGCAGGCGGATTCGGCCTTGCAAGTCGTCAGCCCTGGCGGGTTCGTGGGGGGTGACGGCCGAGACCGTGCTCACCCAGCGTTGTGCCCGCCACCCGGCGCTCGCGGATCTGTTTCGCGCTCTGGGCTTAGTGGAGAAGCAGGGGCTGGGTGTCGATCGGATGTACCGAGAGATGGTCGCCCTTGGGCACAGACCACCCGTCATCGTCGAGGATCCAGGCCCGCGGGTCCGCACCCGCCGGGTTGGTGGAGAACCGGTGGTCCCGGTGATGGCGCTCACCACACGTATCGAACCCACGGTGCGCCGCAAGGATGTGCGCGTCGCCCTAGTGGTTGACACGCTGCTTCGCGAGCCGTTCACCACGCCGCAACGTATGGCGCTGGTGTTGCAGCGGACACCGTCCGAAGCGGAAGAGGCGCTTGACACCGCTGCGGATTGCAGGGTGGATACCCAGCCGCTGCTGGCCCGGTATAAGGACATCTGGATGTTGTCACCCGCTGCGGTGAACCTGGTGGAAAGCTTCGGAGCGAAGGCCAGGCTGCGCAGCCGCGGGGTCCTCCCGTATCGCCGGCCGGACGATCCCATCGGCGTAGTACGCCAATGGCTTGGAGTGCATGATCGTATCACGTCGGGTGATCACTCGGTGCTCACTGGGCTGACCCAACCAGGGGCGCTGAAGCAGCTCGAACGCCTCGTCGGGGAAGGATTTCTCATCCGAGGTACCGGCCGCGGACGCAACGCGCATTTCCTCCCTGGGCCCGGGCTGACCTGAGACGATGTTGGCGCCAACTGGCAGCCTCCGCACAGCCGGGATGACACAAGCGGCTTACGGTGATCGGCTGCGCGGTCCTCGACGCCTACGGATGGGATCTCGAGCGAAGATTCGGCCACCACCGCACCAAGATCGGTACCCGGTGGACCGTCAGCCCACGCGCCGGCTTCGAGTTCCCCGACCTGGTGCTCGAAGAGAACCACCGCCGCCACGCCGCTCGTAAACCCCAACGACCACGCCGTACAGCCCGAACTGTTATCATTTATGGCTGAGATAAAAGGAAACTGGAGTTGCGAGGAGTTTATAACGTTGCCATTTCTCCCTCAGTCCGATCTCGTGGAAGCTCGCGGTGCGTTGCGCCGACAGCTCTCAAGGTGGCCCAGGGCCGCGACCGCAGCGCCTTCTGGCCATCCGAGGCAACGTAGGCATCGAAGTCCGACGTGACTTCGCTGCTGGTCAGCTAAGGATCGCACGCAGGCCGGGACTAGTCGTGCGCGGGCGGCGCGGACCAGGTACGGGACCTGGTTTCGCGCCGGATGAGCAAGTGAGATCAGGGGGCGCACCCGCCCCCTGATGAGGTGGCCGAGGGCTGGTGCTGCGAACACCTGCCCACGGCCTTGATCCCCAACCCTGGAGAGAGGGTGGAGACCCGATGCCAGACCCTACGCAGCTCGACCCCGACCGCCTGCGGGTGGCTCTGGATCACGGTGAGGTGGTGGAGCTGGATGGCGGCACGCTGGTCCTCGACGGGCAGGAGTCCCCGAGCGTGGTGCTCCGGCTTGCGCCCTGGCGCGCCCGGTCGGTGGCCCGGGTGCTGGAGGAGTGGTCGTCGGTGTCACGAATCTTCCACCGCCCGGGTCGGCCGCACCTGGACAAGCTGGACCTGTCGCGGACGCTGGAACTGGCCGCGTCCGCGCTGGGTGATGGCGACGAGCCGATCCTGCGGTCCCCTCGCGGCTCGCGCGTTATCCCCAACCGGCAACGCTTGGCCGCCGTGGCGGTCCTCGGCGAGCGAGAGGCGCACCTGTCCGCCGTACAGCGCCTCGCCCTGATCGACGCCGCCGCATGGTGGTTCTCGGAACCCAACGGTGGCGAGGAACTCGCCTATGCCCTGCTGGCCGCCACGTGTTCGGCGGAGGTCACCACGGAGCACGTCTACCTCGCTCTGATCACGCCACTCGACGAACCAGACGATCAGTGTGAGGGCCTGTCCTCGTAGTGGCCGGTTCTCCGGGTGAGCGTCACCGGTCAAGGCTCACGCGCAGCGTGATCCCGTAAGGGACGCGCAGCGGCCTTGACCGGTGACGCTCACCCGTTGAGAGAATCGGCGACGGAGAGGACAGGCCCGGACGCAACCACACCGGTCCGCCCAGTAGGCCCGACGACCCCGTGAGAGCTTCTCGCTCTCGGGTCGCCGGGCTTTCTGCTGTGCGCCGCTGCCGGGCCGGCCGCCCGCAGCGGAGCGAGGACCGGCCCGGCCCGGCGAGCGAGCGCAGCGGCCGAAGGCCGCTCTTGACCCGAGAAAAGAAACTCCTCACAACGTGCGCATACGTCGTTACTTTGCGTACGTGCGGCGGGTGTGGTGCCAGCTGCCGCAGTGTGTGTCTGTCAGCTCGGACTAGCGCAATCGGGAGGTGGCGGACTAGGGACGGGACCTTCCTCAGGGTCGCCGCCCTCGGTGGAATAGGACTCGTGGTTGACGACAGTTCCGATCGCGAGTGTCAAGAGGCTTCGTGCCGGGGTGAATTCCTGGCGTCTTCCGCAGTGCCGCCCGGTATGGAGGCGGCGCTGCACCTGTCGACCCGGACCCTGGCCTGGCTGGCTGACCACCCCCCCATCCGCAAATTCGCCCGCTCCGTGTGGGACGAGATCCGCAGCCAGCTGCCCAGCTTCCCCCGGCGCCAGCCGCTGCTACGCCTGCCACCTCGACGCCCCTGACGGGGCGCCTCACCCGTCCTCACCACCCCCATTCGCCTCGCCCGGCGGTGCAGCCCCCCATGACCGCCGCCGGGCGAGGTACCCACCACAGTGATTAAGCCGTCACAGGAGCAAGGCGCTATGGCAGGCAAACACCGTTACCGGCCTATCGCGGGACTCCGAGCGATTCTGGGCCGGGGCCCTCGCGCCCGGCCGCCCATCGCCACCACGCCGGGATGCACTATCGGGTTTGCCGACGGACCGACCGGCATCGCGCACCGCGTCACCACTGACGCCCTCGCCGCCCCCGCCCGCTACCACTGCCTGGCGTGCGAGCGGGGCACCTGATGACCAGATACCTGCGGATACCGCCGTCTTGTTGACCGAAAGGTGATCACCTGTGGGTCCCATTGACCCCGAGTTCCTCGCGGGCGAGGAGATGCGTGCCGCCCTGGCCGCCCGGGACATCGGCACCGTCTACCGGCTGCTCGGGCGGGTCGGTGTGAGCCAACGCCAGATTGCGCAGTGGACCGGGCAGTCCCAATCGGAGGTCAGTGAGATCCTCAAGGGCCGCCGGGTACGCGACGTGTGGGTACTCGAACGTATCGCTGACGGGCTCGGGGTGCCCCGGGCGTGGCTGGGCCTGAGCTACGGTGAGCAGGCGCCGGACACACCGCCAGCCAAGGAGGTGAACGAGGACACGAAACGCCGCGTCCTGGTCGCCACCACCATGACCGCCGCCCTGAGGCAGGCGTTTCTGGGTCTGCCCGAGCTAGCCCTGCCGACTAGCCAGGAGCTGCCCTCCCAGCTGGGCATGGTCCATGTCCACACTGTGCGGGCTGTCACCGAGCGGCTGCGCGGAGTGGCCCGGTACTACGGCGGGCAGGCCGACCTGTTCAGCACCGCCGCGACCCTCTACACCCGCTGGATGCACGTCCCCGCGACCGATGCCGTCACAGCACAGCTGGCCGCCGCGCTGGCTGAACTGCACACCGAGGCGGGCTGGGCCTGCTACGATTCCGGGCTAGACGGGACCGGCCACTTCACCCGAGCCCTACACCTGGCCGGTAAGAGCCGAGACACCTACGGGATCGCTAACGCCGCCTGGCACGCCGGAGTAACACTGGTCCGCACCGGGCACCCCA
>JBOHFY010000398.1:0-38799 GCA_050699895.1 Pseudonocardiaceae bacterium | reverse complement strand
GCGGATGTGTTCTACGCCGAGAACTCACCCGCGCTGGAGGCACTGCGCGAGAAGGACCGGCTGGCCCCGGTCGACGCGGCCACGCTGGCCGCGGTGCCGGCGAGCTACAGCTCTCCGCAGGGTCGGTGGGTGGGGGTGTCGGCGCGCAGCGCGGTGCTGGTGTTCAACACCACCAAGACGAGTGAGGCACAGCTGCCGGCCAGCGTGCTGGACATGGCCGGCCCGGCGTGGAAGGACAAGTTCGGGTTCGCCCCGACCGAGACCGACTTCCAACCGGTCCTCACCGCCGTGGCCAAGCTCAAGGGCGCCGATGTCGCGATGACGTGGCTGGCCAATCTGAAGACCAACGCCAAGGTGTATCCGGACAACGAGACGCTGGTCGCGGCGGTCAACAGCGGGGAGGTCGCCACCGGGCTGATCGACCACTACTACTGGTACCGGCTGACGCGCGAGCTCGGCCCGGCCAAGACCACCTCGGCGCTGCACTACTTCGGCCCAGGCGACCCCGGCAGCCTGGTCGACGTCTCCGGCGCCGGTGCGCTGGCCTCGAGCAAGCACGCCGCAGCGGCGCAGAAGTTCCTGGCCTACCTGGTCAGCGCGCCGGCCCAGACGATCATCGGTACTTCTGACAGTTACGAGTACCCCCTCGGGTCCGGGGTCAACACCAGCCAGCCGTTGCGCCCCCTGGACCAGCTACACCCACCCGCGCTGACCGTCGGCGATCTCGGCGATGGCCGCGCCAGCCTGGCGATGCTGCAACAGGCCGGGCTGCTGTGACCCTGGTCCGGCTCAGGCTGCCCGGCCGGGTTCCGCTTCCGCTGGTCGCGGCCGGTCTGGTGACCGCGGCGGTGGTGGCGTTGCCGGTCGTGTTCGTGCTCGCCGAGGCCGGCGGAGTGGGCTGGGCGCAGGTCCGGACGCTGCTGCTGCGCCCCACGGTGGCCCAGCTGCTGGGCAGCACCGCCGCGCTGACGGCGGCCGTGACCGTGCTCAGTGTCGTCATCGGGGTGGCGGCGGCGTGGTGCACCGAACGCGCCGATGTGCCCGGTGTTCGGGTGTGGCGGGTGTTGGTGGTGCTGCCGGTGGCGATCCCGGAGTTCGTCAGCGGCTATTCGTGGGTCTCCCTCACCCGAGCCGTGCAGGGTTTCGGGGGCGCGGTATTGATCTCCACATTGTCGCTGTACCCGCTGGTGTACCTGCCGGTGGCGGCGATGCTGCGGGGGCGCGACCCCGCCCAGGACGACGTCGCCCGATCCCTGGGGCTGGGGCCAAGAGCGGTGTTCTGGCGGGTCACGGTGCCGCAGATCCGCCCCGCGCTGCTCGGCGGGGCGCTCATCGTGGGGTTGCACCTGCTCGGGGAGTACGGGACGTTCGCGATCGTGCGCTACCCGACGTTCGCCACGGAGATCTTCACCGAGTACAACCTCGGGTTCGACCCGGCCGGCGCGGCACTGCTCTCGGTGGTGCTGGTGGTGCTGTGCGTGGCGTTGCTGGGCGGGGAGACTCGCCTGACCGGTGCCGCCCGGCAGGCCAGGATCGGCGGTGGCGCCCCCCGACCGGCGGCACCGGTGCAGCTGGGCCGGCTCGCCCCGCTGGTCCTGGCCGGGTTCACCGGGCTGGTCGCGCTCGCGTTGGGGGTACCGATCGCCTCACTGGGTTACTGGCTGATCCGGGGCGGGTCGACCACCCTGCCCCCGGCGTCGATCTGGGCCGCCGCCGGCTACACCCTCACGCTCGGGGCGGCCACCGCGGCGGTGGCCACGCTGCTGGCCTTGCCGGTGGCGCTGCTCGTGGTGCGCCACCGCGGCCGGCTCACCGTCCTGCTCGAGCGCAGCACCTACCTGGCCCGGGCCCTGCCCGGGGTGGTGGTGGCGCTGGCGCTGGTGTTCTTCGCGCTGCGCTACGCGCGGATCGTCTACCAGAGCGCCCCGCTGCTGGTCCTGGCCTACGCGGTGTTGTTCCTGCCGCTGGCGTTGATCGTCCTGCGCGCGACGTTGACACAGATCCCGCCCGGGCTCACCGAGATGGGACGCAGTCTCGGCCGGCGCCCGATCACCGTGCTGGTGCGGGTCACGCTGCCGCTGCTCGGGCCAGGGTTAGCGGCCGCGGCGGCGTTGGTGTTCCTGTCCACCACCACCGAGCTGACCGCCACCTTGTTGCTGCGCCCCACCGGCCTGCAGACCCTGGCTACCCAGTTCTGGGTGTACACCACCGGCCTGGCCTACGGCGCCGCCGCGCCGTACGCCGCGCTCATGGTCGCGGTGTCCGCGCTCCCGACCTACCTGCTGACCCGCCGCATCGACTCCCTGTCCACCGCATAGGAGGCCAGCGCATGATCCACCCCTGCGCTACCGGGTCTACCCCACATCCCGGCCTGGTCGGCGCGTCAGCGGCGGTGGAGCTGCGCGCGGTGAGCAAGGCCTACGGCGCCCACCCCGTGCTGCGGGGGATCGACCTGGACGTTCCCACCGGCACCATCACCGCCGTACTGGGCTCATCGGGCTGCGGCAAGACCACCCTGCTGCGGCTGCTCGCCGGGTTCGACACCACCGACGCCGGCACCATCGCTCTGCACGGGCGCATCGTCGACGACGGTCACCACCCGCTGGCACCCGAGCACCGCCGGATCGGCTACGTCCCCCAAGAAGGTGGCCTGTTCCCGCACCTGTCGGTGGCGGCCAACATCGGCTTCGGGCTGCCCCGCGGCTCGCGGCGGCACCGGGTGGCTGAGCTGCTCGACCTGGTCGGGTTGCCGGACCTGGGCGCCCGCCAACCCCATCAGCTCTCCGGCGGCCAACAACAACGGGTCGCGCTGGCCCGCGCCCTGGCCCCCGCCCCTCGGCTGGTGCTCCTCGACGAGCCATTCTCCGCCCTCGACGCCGGGCTGCGCGCCCAGCTACGCACCGACGTGGCCACCGCGCTGCGCCACAGCGGCACCACCGCGGTGCTGGTCACCCACGACCAGGACGAGGCCCTGTCCATCGCCGACCTCGTCGCGGTGCTGCGCGAGGGACGCATCGTCCAGGTCGCCGACCCAGCCACCGTCTACCACCAACCCGTCGACGCCGACGTGGCCCGTTTCGTCGGCGAGGCCAACCTGCTGGCGGGCCACGTCCTCGGCCACACCGCGCACAGCCCGCTGGGCGAGCACCCGCTGCGCACCGAACGCCCGCTGCCCTCGGCGGCTGCCCTGATCATGGTCCGGCCCGAGCAACTCCAGCTACGACCAGCCGTGCTCCACGACCCCGCGGGGGCTGTCACGGGGAGGATCCTGCGCCGTGACTACCACGGCCACGACACCACCATCACGCTCGCTGTGCCGGCCGCCGCCGACACCCCAGCGCAAGAGACGCACATCCTGGCCCGCACCAGCGGGACCGACGCCCCACCTGGCAGCCTGGTCACCATCACCGTGGCCGGCCCCGTCGTCGCGCTCCCCACCGAGCCGGCCTCAGCCCTTGCGCCTGGTGACGGCGTCGGTTAGTTGCGGGGCGATGGTGAACAGATCGCCCACCACACCGAAGTCGGCGATCTCGAAGATCGGCGCCTCGGGGTCCTTGTTGACCGCGACGATGGTCTTGGACGTCTGCATCCCGGCGCGGTGCTGGATCGCGCCGGAGATGCCGAGCGCGACGTACAGCTGCGGAGAGACGGTCTTGCCGGTCTGCCCGACCTGGAATTGATGCGGGTAGTAGCCGGAGTCGACCGCCGCCCGGGATGCCCCGACCGCCGCGCCGAGTGCGTCGGCGAGCTTCTCGACCACCGCGAAGGCCTCCGCCGAGCCGACGCCGCGACCACCGGAGACCACCACGCTGGCGTCGCTGAGCTCGGGGCGGTCGCCGCCCTCGAGGGGCCGGCGTTCAACGATCTTCGCTGCCCTCGCCAGGCCCGCCGAGGGGATCGGGACAGTCTGTTCGGCGGCAGCACCCGGTGACGGTCTCGGTTCGATCGCACCGGCCCGGAGGGTGATCACCGCGACCGGCGTGGTCGCCCGGGACATGACGAGGTAGGAGCCGCCGAACACCGAGTGCGTGGCGGTGCCGTCCCCGGCCAGCTCGACGACGTCGGAGAGCAGGCCAGATCCGGTGCGCACGGCAAGCTTGCCGGCGATCTCCTTGCCGTCCGGCGAGGCGGCGAGGACCACCGCGGCCGGCCGGGCTGAGACCACCAGCGCCGCCAGCACGCTGACCGAAGGAGCGGTGAGGTACTGATCCACCTCCTCGGACTCGGCGACGTAGATCTTGGCTGCGCCGTAGGCCGCCAGCCGGTCCTTGAGCTTGTCAGCGGTGCCCGGCGTGGCCACCACCACAGCGGCCGGCTCGCCCAGCCGCGCCGCCGCCGTGAGCAGTTCGTGGGTAACCTTCTTGACCTCGCCGCCGGAGTGCTCGACGAGGACCAGGACCTCCGCCATGACAGTTCTCCTCCGCGACTCCCCGACGCCGATCAGATCAGCTTCTGGCTGATGAGATAGTCGGCGAGCTTGGCCCCGCCGTCACCCTCATCGGTGACGATCTGTCCCGCCACCCTCGGCGGGCGCGGCGTGGACTCGATCACCGTCGAGGTGGCGCCCGCCAGCCCGACATCGCCGCGCGCGATGCCGGCATCAGCCAGCGACACCGTGCTGGCCGGTTTCTTCTTCGCCGCCATGATGCCCTTGAACGACGGGTAGCGTGGCTCGTTGATCTTCTCGTTCACGCTGACCACGGCGGGCAGTTCAGCTCGCAGCACCGTGATCGCGTCGTCAGTCTCCCGCTCGACGGTCACGGTTCGTCCCTCGACGGTGACCTTGCGGGCGTGGGTCAGCTCCGGCAGGCCGAGCACGTCGGCGACCATCGCCGGGATGGCGCCCACGGTGCCGTCGGTCGCCTCGTTGCCGGCAATGATGAGGTCGATCTCGCCGAGGGTGCCGATAACCTTGGCCAGCGCCTTGGCGGTCGCCACCGCGCAGGACCCGTGCAGGCCCTCGTCGGACAGGTGCACCGCCTTGTCCGCACCCATCGACAGCGCCTTGCGGATGGCGTCAGTGGCCCGAGGCGGACCCATCGTGAGCACGGTGACCTCCCCACCGGCGGCCTCCTTGATCGTGAGCGCCTCCTCGACCGCACGCTCGTTGATCTCATCCAGGACGACGTCAGCCGAGGCGCGATCAAGGGTGTGGTCGGAAGCCGCCAGCGTGCGCGCGGACCACGTATCCGGCACCTGCTTGATCAAAACCACAATGTTCATGGTGACAACGTTACCGATCAGTAGCTCCGTGGCCTACCGGGAGTGATCGCCCTCACCGCGGCGCGGCGGCGGCCCCACCGAGCTTGCTTTGCAAGCCGGCAAGCAGCAAGTCGAGACCGTAGTCGAAGCGCCCCGGCCGGCGCACGCCGTCCAGATGCGGGCCCACCGCGGTGATGGCGGGAATCCGCTCCAGCGGGAGCGGTGGGTAGTACTCGGTCTTCTCCCCGGTCACGGCGTCACGCAGCGGGGCGATGTGCCCCATCTGGTGAAAACCAGCGGCGTAGGTGAACAGGGCGAAAAAGGCGTCGGACGCCTCGGCGGGCGAGAGCCCCCCCTGCAGCAGCAGCCCGATCGTCCGCTCGATGACCAACAGGCCATTCGGGCCGATCCTGACTCGATCACTGAAGACCCGGGCCAGCTGATGGTGGCCGGCGAAGGCCTGGTGATAGCTGCGCACCAGCGCTCGGAGCTGAGCCAGCCAGTCACCGTCGGTGACCGAGGTATCCACCTCGCCGAGCATCAGGTCAAGCATGAGGTCCACTAGCTCTTCCTTGTCCCGCACATGGTTGTACAGGGCCATCGGCGAGACCTCGAGCTCGGTGGCCAGCGCCCGCATTGTCAAGGCGGCCAAGCCCTTCTCGTCGACCAGGCGCAGCGCGGTCCGCACGATCCGGGGCCGAGACAGCGGTGGCGGCCGCGTGTGGTCCGTACTGGGGTCGGCACTGACCCAGCTCGCCGGGTCGCCACGGCCACGAGAGGCGCTGGGCTGCTCGTTCAACGGTGATCCCTCCTCAACCTGCCACTACCACGAGACATACAACGTATACCCGATTGGGCGATGGCGGCTCCCACGCCATGTGGTTAACACTGTATATATCAACGTACAGCGTATCTAAGACGTACGACGTATCCCTTGGAGCCGCGCTGACTTGATCACGACTCAGGCACCTGCCCTCGTGCCCACCACGCGCCACCAGAGGTACCGATGACAACCACCACCAGCCCACCTGACACCGCCCGAAGCACCACTGACCTACTCGCGCGCGCCCGCGACCGAGATCCGACGGCATGGGCCGAGATCATGCGCCGATACCGCGGTGTGGTACTCGCGAAGGTGCACTCGTTCGGGCTGCAGGACGCCGACGCACTCGACGCCGCACAGATGACCTGGTTACGGCTGGCGGAGAACTGCCACCAGATCAAGTTTCCCGAGCATCTCGGCGGGTGGCTGGCGACCACCGCGAGCCGGGAGTGCCTGCGCATCCTGCACCATCAGGCCCGGCACGCCCCGGTTCCGCCCGACGTGGCGGTGGCACAGCAGGCGGCTGACCCGTCCGTGGGCCCGGAGCAGCACGCCGTTGACGCGGACACCGCACAGCGGCTGTGGAGTATCGTCGCGACGCTCTCCCCCCGCCGCCAGAGACTCATCCGGGAGCTGTTCACCACCAAGCCGCGGCCATACACCGAGGTCGCCCGTGATATGGGAATCCCCGCCGGCGGCATCGGACCCACCCGGGCGCGGGCCCTGAATCAGCTACGACGCTGGCTCGATGAACGCGGGCTGGGCCCTGAAACCTGACCACACGGTGAACGCGTCGGGGACGTGGCAAGAGACAAGCCCTCATGACTGGAGGAACCGCAGCGCCTCCGTGAGGTGCGCCACCGTCCCCGGCGCGAGGACCAGCTTGAGAGAGACCGGCTGATTGACCCCGACCACCCGACCATCGATCGCCAGCGTCGTCATCTCCCGGCCCTCGGCGAGGTCGGGGCTGAACACCAGACTGTTGCTCACCCGGACATCGGCCTGTTGCCCACCCGGACATCGGCGTCGACGACGAGGCCATAGCCGGCCGACTCCTCGCCCATCAGGATGCAGCCCTCTGACATGTCGGAGCCGACCCCCTTCAGCCGCTGCCAGGGCACCCACAGCCACACGGCTCACCCTGCTCGATTCGCTGAGGTCCCGCATGGGCGGCGCAGCGTGGGGTTGGTGATGGAGTGGGGTGCGGTGATCGCGACACGCGCTGAAGGATCACGCACTGCGGCTGTCGTGCTAGCCGCAGGTCAGATCCGTTCTCACGACCTTGCCGAGGCCCTGCCCGCTTCGGCGTCAGCGAACCTGTCGCGGGTATTCGGCTCCAGCTCCATTGCCCTGGGCGCGAGGCGGCCCAGCGGGTAGCGGTCGATGGGGTTCTCGACGGTGAACGCCCCGACATTGTCAGGGGTCGGGTAGACAATGGTGACGTGATCGAGACGCGGCTGGACCCGAGGCAGGCCATGGCCACCTGCCTCACCCAGTGGCGTGATCTGCTCGCCGAGTGTGATGACGTTGGGTTGCAGGAGCAGGTCCGGGATATCGAGTCGGCCTCCCGGATGCTGCACTCAGTGATGCTGGAGGCAGTCGCCGAGCTGGACTCCCGCAACATCGCCGCCACCACCGGGTTCGGCACCACGAAACGACTGCTCGCCGGGATGCTGCACCTGTCCGCCACCGAAGCCGGCACCCGCGTCACCCACGCCACTCGCTACCCGCCGCACCCTCGGCGGCGAAGTGCTGCCGCCGACGCTGCCGAACACCGCCGCCGCGCTGGCCGCCGGGGAGATCGTCCCAGCGCAAGTCCGGGTGATCACCGAAACGATGAACGCAATCCCCACCTCGGTCAGCCTTACTGACCGGGAAGCCGCCGAAGCCGACCTGGCCCGCTATGCCCGCTCCTTCGACCCGACGTCACTACACAAGATCGGGCGACACATCCTCGCCCACCTCGACCCCGACGGACGGCAACCCCGCGACCAGGAACCCACCCCCGCCGCGGGAGAACTCCGGTTGCGGGAACGCCGCGACGGACGGCTCGGACTCGATGGATTCACGGTGACTGGAACTACACTATGTGGTGCAGGTCATGCGGATACAGGGCGATGCTGATCTCTGGTCCCTTGAGGGCTTTCTTCCAGAGCCGATGAAAGTTGCCGTACTTGGGCATGGTTCCCTTCGGGCCGAGGAGAGGCTAACGGCTACCGTGAATGAAGCCGTGACTTCCGAAGGTACGCCGCAGCGTGCCGACGGAAGGCTGTCAGGACGGTTCTCATCTGCAGGGGGGTGTTTTGCTCGTGGAGTAGTTGCGCGAGTCGGGCGTTCTCCCGGTTCAAGTGTCGCTTTTCAGCGGCGTGTTGAGCGGTCACTGTCACGAGTTCTGCTTCTAGGCGCTCGATTTCACGGCGTTGCGTGAGTTTGTCTTCCGCGAATCTGTCGGCATCGTCGGCGCGGGCGACGGCTTCGTATTGCAGTTGCAGGACACGGGTATACAGGGCGATCCGATTGTTCTCCATCCCGGCCAGTAGGTGTGACTGGCAGTAGGGCTTGAGGCTGTGCATGAGGTCCGTGGCAGCCGACGACGTCTCCGGGATGAGCACTCCCATCCCGAATACTGCGGGGATCAGCGCAAATCGCCAACGCTTGTCTTCGGTGTGAGCGATCGCGTCCTCGACGGCGGTGAGCACTCCGTTCCGCTCCCCGCCGGCATGCACAGATGTAGTGTAGGCGCCCAACCCGACGAAGCCCGCCGGAGTGAGGTCGTCGTGCCACACGGTGGGCCCGTCCTCGCCTGCGGGATGCTTGACTGCGGCGGAGAGGCGCGACGGTTCGTAGTAGAGGTCTCGCCGTGCCCATGGCCAGAGCAGATCGTGGAGGACCACTACAGCGTCCGGTGCGTGGGTAAGGATCCAGTCGAGTTCCTGGCGGACGACAACGTAGTTGTGGTCGCCGTCGAGCACATAGAGGTCCGCGACCGGCAGGTCGGCGAGCGCCTCGGGTGAGGATTCCTCAATGAGATGCAGCGCCTCGTTTGCGGCGAGGCTGGCTCGGATCTCCTCGGTAGGGTGCGGCTCGATACAGTACACAGCCGAGGCGCCAAGGCTGGCGAACAACCCGCTGACCTTTCCCGATTCCACTCCAACTTCGACGACGGTGGAGATGGTGTGGTGCACGAAAATGATCTCGAAAAACTCGCGGAACACCGACATCGAGTGCAGCAGGAGAGGCTGGCGGCGTGCTTCGCGGGCCTGGGCATGCGGGTCTTCCCGTGTGCCCAGGACGTGGGGATAGTCACTGAGTGGAGTCATTGACGGCCTTTGATCTGTCGGGCGGTAAGGCGAGCGGCCCCGCTGGCGACGCCAGCGACACCGCGGGTTCGGTATTCCGCGCGTATTCGGCCCGTCAGCCGCGCAATCCACGGAGCGGCAGGTATCCGCGGGTGGAGCTGTGAGACGGACTGCGGCAGCATGGCGAACGCGACGCTAACCTGGACCGAGCTGACCGGAGAACCGGCCCGCGAGGCCAGCGGTAGCACTAACGCTGAGTGAGGCGCCGCGAACTCGACGAGGTTTGCCCCCAACCAGGTGCAGCCTGAGCAAGCCAGGCCGGCGAAGTCCTCAGGCTTGTCCCAGCGCAGGATTTGCGGGACTGAGTTCCCGCCCGCGATCACGGTGGCCTCGATCCAATCGATCCGCACGATCGCTGGCCGCCCTGGAATGGCCAGAGCAGCCTCGGTCACCGCTGGAACGTCGACCCTCATTCGGGCGAAGCTCAGGCCGTTGTGGTTGATCCTGACGCGGCAACGAGGCCCGTTGCGCCACTGATCGTCTATGGTGCGGACATGCAGGCTGGATTCGAACTGGTCACCCGAGGGGTCGAACATCCTCGGATCGATGCTCCCCGCGGCGAGTGCATGCGCCGCTGTGCTCAGGTGGATGTCGGACGCGGCGAGCAGCGCCGGCCAGAAGGCGTCGCGCATGTGGAGATCGTCGAGATCGTTGGGTGACAAATAAGGAATGGCCGCGACGAGGTCGTCAGGAACAATTTGGGTAACAATCTCCGAGCCGAAGTTGTCCTCATGCTGCCAGTTGCCGAACAACGAGGCTTCCTCGGGAGTCGGCGCCCTCAGCGCGGACGTGAGAATGTTGGCCAGTCGCGCGTGGGCCAATCCGGTGAGGTCGGGCCAATCACCCTCGGCCCCCACGACGTAACGGTTCCAGTGCCGCTGAAACGCCGAGACACCCTCCTGGACCGCCTGGCGCTCGACGTCTTGCGAAGGGGCTCCGGTGAAAGGTCCCAGCACCGGGGAGCCATCCTCGGTGAAATCTACGAGCGAGCCGCACAACGCGTTCACGCACTGCTCGATGACCTCCGGGCTGCGCGAGCACGCCGCGACGACAGCGCTGGGATGCCCGGACTGACCGAGGTAGCCCTCGGCACGCAACCCCGCTTGATAGAGCCGAGTCGACCGCTCGTCCAGTGCCAGGTAGAGCCCTGATGGCGAGATACCGGTTCGAGCGATACACAGGGCGCGCGCGAGCTGAAACTGAATCGTCCCGCCCCACCCCAGGTCGACTAGTGTCAGATTGGGGCTGTCCATCGCCCCGCTGCGGTGCAGAGCCGTCAGAAGCCGCTCGCGAGCACCGGTGACCGTGACCGCCAGCCGGTTCCTCAGGTGCGGAGTCTCGGTCAGCGCAAGGCTGACCCGGTCGATGATCTTCTCATGATCGAGAAGGGTGTCGAGCTGGTCAGCCAGGCAAGGCACGTCACCTGGGCGCAGCCGCAGCATCCCGAGGAGGTACCGCACGGTCGGACGGTAGCTGCGTCGAACGAACCCGGAGATCGATTCCTGGTCGACGCGGTCGAGCGCGGCGAGTGAGGTCACTTGTCGTGATAACCAGATCGGCTTGGCTTCAACCGCCCATCCACGCGCTTGTGCCGCATCATTAACGAGCCGGGCGAGTAACTCCCCCTCACGCATCGGGCACCACACGACCGGAATCCCGCACGCGTGCGCCCGGCTAGCCACCCACTCGGCAAACCCCGTCAATACCGGGCCCAACACCGACGCGCCGTATCGCCATGCCATATTGGCAGTGGAGCTGGTGATCTGCGCGCCGGACTGTAGAGTCTTGGCACGCAGGCTGGTCAGTCCGAAGTCACCGCTAGCGGCATCGACGCATGCACCGAAGGGCCCGAAGGAATCCAAGCATTCCTGCTCACGCTCCAGGACGCGAGAGAAACCGTCGTCGATTCGCCGGTAGTGGGCGGTGCGGATGCCCAGTGTCGCCGGGACCGTGTGGTCGGCGACCTCGTCGTCGCCGACATGCACCAACTGCTCGGGACTTAGCTGAAGATCGTTGAGCACGATCGGCCACAGGCCGGACCCCTTGCCGACACCGTGTTGGTGGGAGCGGAACACACGCGCAGCGGGTAAGAAACCGAGCTGGGGCCGATCCAACAAATAGGAGAGCTGGTCCTCGGTGAAGTAGGTGTCCGAGACCAGGATGATGGGAATGCCATTCTTCCTGGCCAGCTGAGCGATGCTCGCGATATCTAGATCGACAACGGTGAGGCGACGTTCGAGGTCAACCTCGGCCTTCACCAGCTCATCAAGGCCCGCGGGTTCGAACAACGACAATGGCATCGCGCGCCAGATGTCGAACAGAGAGACCTCGCCGCCCAAGGACCCACGACCAGCCCGCGCCTCCCGCTCCGCAGCGATCCGCATCTGGCGAAACGATGCATCGGTGACCCAGGACGGACAACGACTCTGAGACCGGAGGCAGGACGCCAACATGGCAAACACGTCCGTGGGCCGCGCCACGCGGCGCCACAGCACCGTATCGAAGACATCCAGCGAGAGAACCGAGCACGACCCGTCGGCCAACAACTGTTGCACGCAGTCAAGCTGCGAATGGCGAACAGACAGTAATTCAGACGACGCCACCGAGATGCCCACATCTACCTTCACGAGGCAACCGACATCGGGGCACCGGGTGACGAGGGTCTCCCGTCCCACCGAAGGCGTAGCTGCCCACGAGCATGGAGCCCATTAGGCCGTTCAGCCGTCGGGTGCTCCACACGAACCCCTGCCCCTTGCCCGCTCAGGGACGAGCACACAGACCACCCGGACACCCGCTTCGACCCCACCTGCCCTGCAGCCAAGACGACCAGCGTCGCACTACCACGTGCAGACTTACAGTAGACGCGGTCAATAGCGGTCACCTGTGGCGCGCCGAAGCGCAAACCACCCACAGGTGAGCGGACCTCACCTGGCACGGTAACCCGATTCCCAAGCTCGCAACCCACACATACCTCCGGCGGACCTCCGCCCCAGGATGGCCCCGAAGCTGGGCTCCGACAGGGGTAGGCCACAACGTGCGCGGGTGCCCTGCCCCGTCGGCGCCCGGCAGTATAGCGGACCAGGGGTGGGAGTCCATTAGCCAGTGAACCACCAACGAGCGCTGCTGAGGCCAATGCCCGGGTGCCACTTCGGCACTCGCCTGTCTGCAAGGCGGTCACCATGGTCATCTCCACCCTCTCCTACCCGAAACGACCGTCAACGTCCAGCACCAGCCCGCACCGCCCAGAGGTGTCTGCCCTGGTGAAGAGAAGTGTCCCGTCATGACCAGCACTGGCCGATGGTGGCTTCTGGGAATCGCTACGCCACAGGTTGAGTCCCGTGTACCCAGATCCCGCCCGGCCAGCGAGTGTCGGCCCTGGTCACGGTGCTCGTTCGCGCGCTCGGCCCAGGCCACCAGCTCATCAAGCGGTCGCGGTGTGACGTCCGGAACCTCGTCGGGTCCCACGTCGTTCAGCGCCAGGCTGATGCCGGGCAACGCCGCTCGCCCCTCCAGAGTCGCCCGGTCAGGCGCCAGGTACGGCTGGCCGGTCAGATCAGCCACCGAGCAGCCCAGCGCCTCGGCGAGATCCTCGATCAGGCCCCGCCGGTTGAACCCACGCTGACCCAACTCCAGCATCGATAAGTAAGTCTTGGTGATGCCGGCCAGCCCAGCCACCACCTCGAGGCTCAGCCCACGACGACGGCGGATCATCCGAGCGCGGGCCCCGATCGCCCGCGCTACCTCATCATCCACAGAGCACCACGTCATTCACCGGAGTACAGGGGCCCTCACCGATGCCCCGGGGCGGAGCGCTCCGGCTCCGGTGAGGGGTGCGGCGTCAGGCTACTGCTCGTCCTCCCGCATCCGCCGAGCGCGGGTGATCGCTACTCCCGACCGCAGCAAGGAAGCGTACTCGGCTTACGCCAGGCCATGCCGCTGACACACTCCCCCATGCGGTCCGCTGGAGACAGCCGACTCCGGTGGAGTGGATCTGGCATGCGACTGCGGCGCATGTTCATTTTTGAGGCACAGCGCTCTGCAAGAGATCTTGAATTCAAACGATTGTGGCACGTGGGCACCATTGCGCGGGGTTGCTGGATCAGAGATTTTCTTCCTTCCACCACCGGTCGGTCCGCATGGCCTCAGGAACCCGGGAGTCCTCAGGTTCCAGCCCCATACCCCAGATGCGCTCAAACCATTCATTATTCAAGGATTTAGGGAGCCTAGACCCACACCAGGGGCAGAAATAAATCGCCTGGACCGAACCATCAATGTAGACGATTCCGTACTGACGGATATCCGGCGAATAAATCACCGGGAGACGCTCGTCGCTCAACGCGCGGACCATGAAGGAACAGTAGCGCTCACCGCCCGAGGAGCACTTACCGGTGTCGTTCATGCGATCCTAACTTCGATATCGTCGTGGGTGTGGTCCCAGGTGTAGTAGCGGCGGTTCTTGCCGGACTTGCCGTTGGTTTTGATGTCGCCCCGGTAGGGCTGGAAACTCTTCCACTGCGGGAAGTTGGACTTGGTGTACGTGTTCTGCGTGCGGCCAGGCTTGGGTGCCGGCTTGGGTGACGGCTTGGCCTCGTACGCCACGGACTGAGGCTGCCCAACGGCGGAGATGTCATACCCGGCTGAGGGCTGGAACCCGGCGGAAGGCGACCCTGCAACGAGCACCGCCAGCAGTGCGGCGACAGTGAACGAAGGAAGGTGCATAAATCGGTCCCCCTGACGTTGGGCAACAGAATGCTGTGACAGAGTGTACCGATCGATCACACAGAGCCAACCCCGTGATGGGGCAGGGCGCCGTCGAGACGCCGAAGTACCTCGCCCTCGAACCGCACCGACCTGGGTGGCGTCATGACTACGGTGTAGTCGCCCTGACCGTCGCGCCCGGGAGGACCGTTGAGCGCCCCCGATCCCACCAATCCCTACCCGCTGCCTGAGCACAAGCGATACTGCGTCTTCCTGCGGCCCACCATCACCTCCGAGAAGATCCTGGTCGGCGAGTACACCTACTACGACGCCTCCGCGGACACCGGGAGCTTCGAGGAGGAGCGGGTGCTCTACGGCTTCGGTCCCGAGCGGCTGCTGATCGGTAAGTTCTGCGCGATCGCGGCAGGAGTGCGCTTCGTCATGGCCGGCGCCAACCACCTGAGCAGCGGCCCGACCACGTTTCCGTTCACGATCTTCCCCGGTCGCTGGCGGGACGCGACGTTGGAGACCTTCCAAACGCACCTCATCAGCAAGGGCGACACCGTCGTGGGCCACGACGTTTGGTTCGGCCGCAACGTGACCGTGGTGCCCGGCGTCACGATCGGCGACGGCGCGGTCATCGCCACCGCAGCCGTAGTCACCCGTGATGTCGCACCCTACACCATCGTCGGTGGCAATCCCGCCCAGCTAATTAAGCAACGGTATTCGGAGGCCGACGTCCAGCTGCTCCAGCAGGCGGCCTGGTGGGACTGGCCCATCGAGCTCATCAGCGAGCACGCCGCCACCCTGATGGCCGGCACCCCGGCCGAAATAGCCGCTATCGCCGACCAGCACGTCAGCCCAGCGAGACCTTCACCGCCACCGGGATGAGCCGCCGGAGATGACCGACCGACACCATGTCTACTTAATTGTTTCTCTGGGGGTCTATGACGGCTCGCCGGATCAGGTCGGCGATGCCGAACTGGCCGTCGTGGAGGGCTCCGAACCGCCCGGCTTTGGGTTGGAAGCCGGGTTCGGCGACGAAGTAGGATTGCGAGTCTCCGAGCAGGAGCCCGATGAAGACCTCGGCGACGATCGGACCCCCCACCGGCCCGAGCATGTGACCCTTCTGGATCAACTCAGCTTCTTTGAAGATGTAATACCACAGCGGGGTGTGGTCCGCGAAGAAGTCCACTTCAGTGCCGCTGATGCGAGGCGATCCGTCCCGGCGGAGGGTCGCGAGGGTGGCGTGTTTGCGGACGGCGAACGTGCGGCGCGCATGATCCGCGAAGTGGGGTTCGGCCGCTACGACGTCTCTCCAGGAGGTCACGGTCCCCCTGATGGCCTCGGAGTCCGGCATCTCTCACACAATGCATGGAGCGGGCGGGCCAGTGGGTGAGGATCGGTCGGTGCCCTCCGGCGACACCGGTGACCACACCTTCCACGAACGGGTCCTCGCCGTGCACGGGTTGGGCGCTCGGGCCGCTGCGGCCCTATTCACTCAGCTACCACTGGGTCGCCGCCGCGGACCGTGACGATGGCACCCCGTGCGTGCTGACACTCGCGCCGCCCGGGACACCGGAGCCGGTCCTTGAGGCGCGCTGGCTGGGGCGGGTCGGCGGCCGCGGCGCAGCGTTGCTCGACGCCGATCCCGAGAACGGCGCGCTCTTACTCGAGCGCGTCGAGCCCGGCTGGCCGTGGCGACCGGAATCTCTGAGGAACGAATCCGCGGCTGGGGGTTCGTGCAGGCTGTGCTCTCCGCGGTGTGGTCGCTTGACGAGGACCCGGTCCCCGACCGGCACGTGCTCGCCGTGGCCGAACGAATAACGACCGGTGCCGGTGGTCGAGTCCAAACGCACCTGCCGCACAAACCCACCAGTAGCATGCGCCGACCGGATGCGGGTCATCTGCCCAGGCAGCGCAGCTGACGGCCACGAGCCGAGTGTCGGGGACCACTGGCTCGACCGGCGGCCACTCGACGATCTTCTTTCACCAAGACGGCGATTATCGACGCCGTGGCCGGGCACGCACGGGTCCGCGGGATGGGGGTGGCCGCCCCTGCGGGGGCGTCCTCTGTGCCCGGGTCCTCGACTGCCCGCAGCGATCGTCGGACTACTTCTGGCTGCCTCCGACGGTCGGACGTCGTGCCACACGGCTCCGCGACCAGATCGAGATCGAGCGCACTCTGCAACAGATAGTGCTGGAGCAACTTCCTTGCAATAACACTCTATCGTGTTTACCATCGCTCGAACGAGTGAAAACACTCGATCAACACCACCAAGGAGTGCAATGAAAGAGAGCCATTCGAGTGATGGACACCTGAAGCAACCCCCGCGTCCGGCGCTGCGAGCCATGCTCGCGATCGTCGTAGCGGTCGCGCTGTCCGCCACCACAGCTGGCGCGGCACCGGAGGGAACGGCGCTGCGGCCGACCTATCTGATGGTGTCTGACGGCGCCGCCACGCAGGTCCACTTCTACCGCGTTCCCGGCATGACGCTGACCGGCACGCTGACCGGGGTCAAGCTCGGCAGCAATGGGTCGGCTCCCCCCGGCGCCGACCCGGCCGCCAACACACCCATGCAGGGAGGAACCATCGTCCTGCCCGATGGCCGCATCCTCGTCAACGACGAGAGCCAACAACGGACGATGGCTATCAAGCTCAACGCCGCCGGAGTACCCAGCATCGTCAACAGCGTCAGTTCGCGACTGGGAACCGAGGCGCCCTGGACGGCAGTCGATCCCCTCTCCCGTTACTACGCCGTCGCATCCAACGGGGGAGGTCCGTCGGCTGGCGTCGAGATCCTCAACCTCATCGACCTCAAGACGTTCAAGAACACCCAGCTTGAGATCCCGTTGAAGGGCACGACCGAGGACCTGACTCCGTTCTTCGGCGGGAACCCCTTGACTCTCTTCGCGGGCGTGGGCGGCAACGAGATGCGCGCCTACAACGTCGCCGCGCTGCTGAAGGGCAACGTCACGCCCACGGGCACCTTCCCGATGGGTCCGAACAGCCACGGGGGCTTCAGCTCCCCGGTGACCGGGACGATCGGTATCACGACCGGTCCGCAGCCGCCCACCCTGGGCACGGGAACGGGCCAGACACCGAACCCTGACAACCTGGGCCTGGACGTGTTCGACGCCCGTCGCTGCAGAACCGCGTCACGGTGCCCTGGAACGCGGATGACCTCACGCTCTCCAAAGGCAACCGGGTGCGGGTGATGGCCGACGGCGCGCACATCATGACGCCGCTCAACGTGGACCTGACCCCTGGGATCACCACCGACTGGCCGGACGTCCGCCTCGACGCCCATGTCACCGACCTGGTGACCAAGACCGCCCGGCGCATCAACGATCGACGTGCGCCCGAACTCGCCGACTTACTTGAAGGTCGTCCGCACGGTCGACCTGGAACAGATGACTAAGGGGCCGGTGGCCGGCGTCGATCCGGTCTACCCGACCTACGAGCGGCGGTTCGCGGCGATCACACCAGACGGGCGCTACGCGTTCGTCACTCGGGGTGGTGATAGGAAGATCGACATGGTGGACACCTCCACCGGCGCAGTGACCTCTGTCGACGTGCCGACCTCACTCACCGGCGGTGGTCACATCACCGCCTTCCAGGTAGGCCTCACCCCGTGGGATCTCTCTGGCCGGTAGGAACGCCGCTCGGGAAGGCGCTGACCATGACCTCCCGGACACCCACCCCGCAGCGAGCGTCCGGGAGGTCAAGCGGCATCCTGGAATGTGAACGGTCGCCCTGCTTGTCGCCCGGGCACTGACCCGAAAATCAAGCCGGGGGCGGGCAGGGGTTGGACCCGGCGCAGCGTCAGCGGAGCCGGGTTGGGGTGACGCTGTCGGGCTGAGCTCAGACGGTGGGTTGGTTCGGGCCTGGTGGGTGACCGGGTTAGGCGGCGGGGAGGGGGCCGAAGCGGACGGTGAATCCCAGGGCGTTGGCCTGGTGGACGATGTGTTGCATGGCACGCTGGGGGTCGCGGCGGGTGAAGTAGTCCCCGTCCAGGCGGATGGGGGCAGCGTGACAGTGGCGAGCAAGGTTCAGGATGTGACCGGGCCCGGTCACACCGATCGTTTCGGGATCGGTGGCACCGACCTCGGCGTGACTGTCGCGGCCCCCGACGGGCGGCTGGTGTCGGTGTTCGGCGACACGTTCGACAACGCGGGTGTCGGGGGTCCCGGCTGGCGGTCACCGGTGGTGTTGTTCGGCGACCCCGCGACCGCCCGCACCGGCATCGTGTGGGCCGGGGCGGCCGGCCCAGGTGACTACGCGCAGCAGGTGCTGGCCTACGAGCATGGCGCGGTCATCGACGGTCGCACTGTCACGACGGTCTTGCCCACCGACATCATCACCATCGGCGACGAGATGTACCTGCACGCGATGGTGTGCGAGGGCCTGGGCAACGTCCACTGGACTGAGCTGCATCGCTCGACCGACAACGGCGAGACCTGGAGGCACACTGGCCTCACGTGGCCGGGCGGCCACCACGGCGGCCTGTTCCAGATACTCACCTACGAACACGGTGGCGACGGCTACGTGTACGTGTACTCCACCGGATTCCAGCGCGACAAGGGCCTGATACTGCAGCGCGTGCCGGCCGAGGGGCTCACCGACCCGGCCGCCTGGCAAACCTGGGGATACCAGGACGGGAAGTGGGCGTGGGGAAACCCCCCGACCGTCGCCCTCACCGGCGAGCTCGGCGAACTGTGTCTGCGTCGCGTCGAGGGCCGTTGGCTGCTGGCGTTGTTCGATGCGCGCAGCTACCGCATTGATGTCCTGAGCCTGGACTCACCAACGACGAACATGTCCGAGGCGCAGCGAAAGACGCTGGTGCACGGCACGTCGTGGGACGCTGAGAACCACGCTGAGGGGCGGGTGGCTCAGCTCTACGGTGGCTACCTCGTGCCCGGTTCGACACTCGAGGACCTACACCTCATCGTCAGCCAGTGGAATACCACAACGAACTGGCCCTACCGGGCCATGCAGTTCCACGCGAACGTCACCGACTGAACCGCGAGGCACCCGAACACGTCCGCCCAGCCGACGCGGCACTGGGCGTGACCACTCTACCCGCCCACCCCGGCACCCCCGAATGCCTCGCCACCCTCATCCGCCAACACTGGGGCATCGAGTCGCTGCACTGGCTACGCGACATCACCGAAGCAACCCGCTCGGCAGGCCACGATATGCATCGTCCCTTCACGATCCTGAAGCTCACGTCATGATCTTGAAACGGCCGTGCCCACTGACCGGTCACGGCCGTACCAGGTCGGCTGCTTTCATCAAGGAGTTAAGAATGGGAAAGGTCGGATCCTAAATGGTTTGGGGAGCGACGTCGCCTCACCCTGTTAGAAGAACGTTACGACCCGGGAACAATTCGTCGTGTGGTGGATATCGGCATCACCCATGGCTGGTCCTGCCTGGAGGTGGGCGCGGGAATCGGCTCGATCGCGCGGTGGCTAGCCCAGCGGGTAGGGCGGACCGGTCGGGTGGTAGCAACCGATCTGGATACTCGCTTTTTCGAGGATGCAGCCGGGGCCAACCTGGATGTATGGCGTCACGATATTACCCGGGACTCGCTCCCGGTCACGGAATTCGATCTCGTGCACGTGCGGTGGCTGTTGGATTTACTGCCCGACCGCGAAGCGTCCATCGAGAAGTTGATCGCCGCGCTAAAGCCGGGAGGATGTTGACTGCAGGCGGGCTGATCGGCGTCGGTGCCGAAGCTGATGTCGATATCTGCCAGGGCGGGTCACCGATGGCCGAGCGTCGACAGCTGGGCCTCGCGCAGTTGCGAGAAGCTCTGCTGCACACTGGCGTCATCACCGAGGTCGAATTCGACAATGGAGCAGCTTGCCTGTCGGACCCCAACCACTGGCTGATGGATCTTGCTTCGGTTGCGGCCTGGGGACAAAAACCAGCCAGGCTGACCCCAAAGACTCAATGAGTGACGGCCGAAGCGATATTTTCAGCGATAGATGATGAGAACTCGCGCGGTGGTGGCGAGAAGCGACGCCTCCGGTCCGCCGAACGATACGGGGCATCGACTTCGGGATGCTACCGGCGCTCCGTCGCCTATCCCGGCGCGACACGCTGAAGATCACCAAACCGGGTCGATACAAACACGGTGACGTCCGTCGCGCTGAGAGCAAACGATGAAACTGGTGGCAGAGCTGGGCAATGTCGGGCTGCGGTATGCCCACACCCGGCACAACATTAGTTTATGGTGGCCGATCAGTTGGCCGCCAATCTGGATGGCGAGTGCGTTCTTCTCGCCAAGCCGCATACCATGATGAACCTCAGCGCGGAGGCTGTCCAGAAATTGATGCAATTTTACAAGATTGCCCCGGCCGAGGTCTGGGTTATCTTCGATGACGTTGACCTGCCGTGTGGGCGACGGCGGCACCGGTGCGGGCGGCGGCGCTGCGCGAGACGGTCACGATCGACCTCGACACCACCGATGTCGAGGTCTACGGGTCCAAGAAGCGTGGGTTGCCTACAATGTGCCGCTTCGGGGTGCCCGGACCTCGGCCTGGCGGTGGCTGGATTGTGCTTTGTGTCACCATGGGGGTGGGCCGTCGTTTGTTCACTCTGCGCTGCTGGCCCTGGCGGTCGTGTCGATGCATACATGTGATGGCGGGCGTGGCTACCGACCAGGAGAGCACTATGAACAGGAGAATCGGTGATCATGCTGTGGTGCTGGGCGCCGGCATGGCGGGGTTGCTGACCGCGGGGGTGCTGGCCAAGGCCTACGGCCGTGTGACGGTATTCGACCGGGACGTCATGCCCGAGATCGGCGCCCACCGGCGGGGAGTGCCGCAGGACAGGCACCTGCACTTTCTGCACCCTCGCGGCAGGCAGACGCTTGATAAGCTCTTCCCCGGTCTGATCGCCCGGCTCATCGGGCAGGGGGCCGCTACCGGAGATGCGCTGGGCAACATCCGGTGGCAGCTGTCCGGGTATCAGTTGCGTCAGGCGGACATCAGGCTGCCCGGTCTGCTGGCCAGCAGACCGTTTCTGGAGGGCCACGTCCGAGCCCGGGTGAGCGATGTGCCGAACGTGACGTTCGTCGAGCGCACCGATGTTGTCGCAGTGACCGCGACGACCGATCGTTGCCGAGTCACCGGGGTGCGGGTGCACGACACGGCGGGCGGTGGCGAGCGAGCGGTGCCGGCTGATCTGGTCATCGACGCCACCGGCCGGGGGTCCCGAGTGCCGTTGTGGCTTTCCGAACTGGGTTATGAACGAGCCGCGGTGGATCGAGTGGACATCGGGCTTGGCTACACCAGCCGCATCTACCGGCTGCGGCCAGGAGCTCTCGGTACTGATGTGGCGATGGTTGACCGCGGGAACACCGCGGAACCCGCGCGGCGGCGCGATCAGCGCGATCGAGGGGGGTCGTCACATAGTGACGATCTTCGGTATCCTGGGTGATCACCCGCCGACGGACCCGGCCGGTTTCAACGCGTTCGCGGCCAGCCTGCTGTTCCCGGACATTACCGAGGTGATTCGCGACGCCGAGCCGCTGACCGACCCGGTCTCGATTCGGTTTCCGGCCAGCGTGCGCAACCGCTACGAGCGGCTACGGCGCTTCCCGATCGGTCTGCTGGTCCTCGGCGACGCGGTGTGCTCGTTCAACCCGATTTACGGCCAGGGGATGACCGCGGCCGCGGTGCAGGCCGGCACGCTACAGCGGCTGCTGGCTCGGGGCGAGGCACCAACGGCACGCCGTTACTTCCGGGCGATCGCTCGTACCATCGATACACCATGGGATATCGCGGTCGGGGCGGACATGGCCTTTCCCGAGGTACCGGGAGTACGCACCGCGAAGATCCGAATGGTCAACAGCTACCTACCGAAACTACACGCCTCCGCTACTACTGACGCCACTCTGGGACGAGCATTTGTCCGAGTGCTGGGCATGGTGGACCGCCCCGAGGGACTGTTGCGACCCGACCGAGTGCTCCGGGTGCTATGGACCCACCGGCCGGGTGCACCAGCGCCGATGTGATCAGCTCCCCTACAGACTCAACGGCATGTCACGATAGCGATCAGTGGCTTACCTGCGGAAAGCTTGGGATCCCGCAAGCGACTAGCGGGGAGGACAGCCTGACCAACCGCAGACGGTCAGCTGTGGGCCGCGCAACCGCTTTGTCAGCGAAGGGTCGAGGGTCGAGTCCCCGCGTCGGCTCCAGATCAGACGAGATGCAGGGACCTTCCGAAGATCAACGTGGCCATCGCTTGTAGCGGGCACGCAGCAACGCAGTGGCGGGCCGGTGGTGCTCTCGTGGCGTAGCCGTCGTTGGCTGTGCCGCATCGAGCGGTGTCCACGGTGGACGTATAGTTCCTGGATGATGTCAAGGCGATTGGTTGTGCGGTACGGTCGATTCCTGCCAGTGACGTTCATTGGCTTGCTTATCGCAAGTACCCTTGCCTGCCACGCGCCGGCATCATCGGGCTTCTCTGATTCATTCGGCACCCTCGATCAGAAATTATGGGTGCGTAGTCAGCAACACCATCTTGGACGCAGCGAGATCAACCCGGCGAACGTGACAGTGTCGGGCGGTCCGCCGAGGCTTGCCGTGCCGGCTGATACGACCAGCGGTGCTGAGCTACGCACTCGATCGAATCTTCTGCGGCCATCTTCGCGGCAGTGTACGGATACCCGAACTTGGGGCGGATGGTCTCGATGATCGGCCATTTAGTGGGCGCACCGTAAACGCTGCGGAGCGCTAGTTCACAGGCGTTGACCGCCAAGCGGGCCGTGCCTAGACCTTACCCGATCTGGGTGAATTCGCGGCTAGCGCGGCGGGCGAGCTGGTCTTCGATGAGGTGGGCAACGATCACGGTGTCAACGTCATAGCAATGGTCCTGTGCTCGAGAGCGAAGGCTCGCTACTCCGCGCTTGCTGGCGCGCTGATGGGCGGATGATGCCCCAATTTCGGCCGGAGATGGCATCTGGAGGTAAGACATCGCCCCTAGCGGGGTGAGGACGAGACTGATCACTGCTGAGTAGAGCGGCATGAGTAGCAGCCACCGGTCGCGGTGCTCCCCGTGAATGTAGAGGTTGAGCAGCAGGTAGAGGGCGACGACAGTGATCAGGGCATATCCTGGCGTGATCAACGCGTCCCACCGCAGCGGCAGCGCTAGGATCCCTACAACGAGGCCGTAGAGCCACAGGAATGGGTGAAATCGCCCGATTGCGATGTTGACGAAAAACAGCCGAAATTCGCCACCTGCCCAAGCTAGTCGCTGGCGCCACCACGGCCAGATCCGGTCTGGAACGGCGGTGGGTACTTCAAACGGGACGCGGCCCACCCGAAGTCGCATCGCGTCGGCGAGGACGCCCGTTTCCACGTCATTCCCTTGAAAGAACAATGAATGGTGAGACATCACCTCGCACAATGCGGCGGTCTCTCCTGCGTGGCAGGCGCCCGAGACCAACCAGGGCACGACCGCGCGCATCCGCATCGACAGCCGGTACTCATGTGCTTGTAGCCGGCCTAACACCCGAGTGGTGTTCGAGGGCACCAGGCGGATCGAAGCCAACTGTAGGTCTCGAGCCGCGATCGTGCCGACGAGCTCGCTCAATGGCCGCCGAGTGACGGTGTCAGCATCGACGCACACCACATATGTGGTAGTGACGACCGAAACCTGGAAGAGCTGCTCGTATCGAAGCCGATCACGGCCGGTCCTGACTGCCTTCAAGACCTCCCGGCAGTGTGGAATAACCAGTGGGTTCCGGTGCGCCCGCCTGGGGGGTGACAGGACTCTTACCGAACCCACCTCGGGCCGGGGTTCCCGCCGTCTCCACCACCCGCTACCGTTGCGCGGGTGACCCAGGTGCATCAGGTCGATGGCGGTCTGCCGCCGCTGCCGAGCCCCGACGCCACCGACGCCGAGCGTGGCGAGGCGATCATGGCTCGGCTGGTCGCCCGTATCGGCGCCCCGAGCTTGGAGGATTACCGCCGTGCCTACGCTGGGTGTGGCGCACCGTGGCCTGGTGACGACGAGATCCGCCGGCGCCACCCCGTCGCCGCTGATTCCTCCGCGTGATCGGCGGTAAAGTCACTCGACGCCTCCGCTCTCGCCGCGTTGGCACGTCGGCGACCCGCCGCGCTGGCGTGGTTTGACACCGCTCGGCTGGTTGGTATCGCACTGTATCTGCCCGCGCTCACTGCGCGGGCGAGGTTGGGGCAGTGCTCGCGGTAGGCGTAGATCAGCCCGGCTTCGGCTGGGGCGTGGTGGGCGATGAGCACGTAGGGCCCGGCGGTGAAGCTGCCGGTGTGACTCGGGTTGAGATGACACCCTACAATCGTTGCGATGAACCAGAAAAAATCCGTTGGCCTCGGTATTCTCGCGACCGCACTGATAGCAACCACCAGCGCTTTTGTCCCCGGCAGTGCCATGGCCATGGCGTCGCCTAGGACAACCCCAGCGCCAGGCGTCACATGCGACGGTCTCGAGTGTGACAACACCACAAAATCAGACATTAAATTGCACGGTCAAATGCGTTGCGGCGCCAACAGTACAGGAGTCGAGTATTTTACCGGTGTCGCCCGGGCAAATACCGTGACTCACTTTCCTAACCCCAATTGTTCAAACGGAAGACCCGGGGTCAGGGCATTCTTTCCGGACAGGTGAAAATCCCGAAAGAGCAACGGTAAGCCCGTCACGATTGCGGCTATCAGCAAGGCCCCCTGACCAGGAAAAACCACGTCTGGGACCCGCCCATTGCGATCCGACCGAACAAATGTTCGGATCGCAATGGGCGACAAGTGGCTATTCAGCGGGTCGGTGATGTGAGTGGTTGCTTGAGGTGTCTGGGACGGTTGCGGCGTGGCCACCGTCGCCGACTGGCGATCCTGCGGTACGGGGAGCCGTGGTGGAAGCATCAGTCATCCGGCGGCGGATGACAATGACCCGGGGTGGGGGCAACCGGGTGCTGTCACGGTGCAGGCGCTGGGTGATCTCCGCCACGGTTCGCGCCGCCGGGCCTGTCGGGTGATGCGCGCCGCGCTGCCGTCTGCGGTGCCACCAATCGAGGGTCTCGCCGATGACGAAGACAGCAAGCAGTAACGCCACCGCGCCCCAGAGGGCGAAGACGGCGGCCAGGCCCAGCCCAGAGCAGTCCATGGCCCGGCTAGCCACCCCTGCCCCGCCACCAGCTGCCGATCATGGGTACTGAGCGTGGCGGAGCCGCCACCATCCCGGATCGCAAGAGATCCACAACTCATCGGTGCAACCCGTTGCGGTCCGCGGGTGATGTGGGATCGTGGGTACCGGACTGCCGCACCACAGCGTGCACGAAGGGCCCACTCTCATGGACGATCAGACCGCGCCCGCCGGGGCCGTGGGCCATCGGCTCGCGCTGCAGCGCAAGTTCGCCGGCCTGACCCAGCACCAGCTGGCCGCCCGCAGCCACGTGAGCACCAGCCTCATCTCCCAGGTCGAACGCGGCGTGGTCCCCGCTTCACCAGCGTTCACCGCAGCGGTGGCCGACGGACTCGGAATCGACGTCCAAACGCTGTACGGACAGCCCTACGGGCCTCCCATCAGCGACCCACACACCGGGATACCCGCGCTACGGGCGGCCCTGGACCACCTCGAAGACCCAGAACCGACCGGACCCCCGATGACACCCGCCGAACTGCGCGTTCGACTCGACGAGTGCAACCAGAACCGGGCCCGAGCACGGTTCACGGAGATGGCCACCACACTCCCGGAACTACTGCAGCACGCCTACCTGATCGTCGCCGACGCCCGGCCCGGGGAAGCAGCCGAGACCGGCTGGTCACTGCTCAGCGACGCCTACATGCTCGCGCAGAACGTCACCTTCCGGCTCGGCTACCTCGACCTCGCGGCACACGCCAATGAGCGCTGGCGGCACGCGGCCGGACGCTCCGGCGACCCCCTGCGCCCGGCGACCGCAGCCTCTCAGCGCGTCCAGCTGCGCCTCAATCGCGGCGACTACCCGGGGGTGCAGCGGATCATGGAACGTGCCCACACCGAGATCGCCGACCAGCACAGCCCAGCCGCCGACGCGGTGCGGGCACAGTTGCACCTTCGCCAGGCCATCGCCCACGCCCGCAGCGGTACCGCCGACCGAGCCGATGAGCACATCATCGCGGCCCGCGAACTGATCGCGCATGGGGTCCCCGCCAGCCCCTACTACGACGTGATCGCCACCATGACCAACGTCACCCTCCATTGGGTCTCGGTGCCCGTCGAGCTCACCGACGGCACCACCGCCGTGAAACGCGCCGGCCAGGTACAGACACCGGAGCGCGACGAGCCGCAACGCGCCGGACGGCACTGGATCGACGTTGCTCGCGCGTGGACCCTGCACGGCGACCGGACCCAGGCACTCGACTCGCTAAACCGGGCCCGCCGCATCGCCCCGCAACTGACCCGCTACCACCCCCAGGTGCACGAGACCGTGCACCTACTCGCCGAAACCGACCGACGCGCCACCGACTCCTTAGCCGGGTTCGCCCGCTGGATCGGCACCACCCTCTGAACCCCCATTCAGCCTGACGAACCTGGCGACACCCCACCCTTGCGTATTTCTTGCGAGCGAGGCGGTGTCGGCTCGGAGACGATGAATACTCACAATTTAGACCTGCCCGGCGAGACAGACCGGCGCGCGATAGCGTATGGCTGCGGGGAGGCCACGTGCACGAACTCATCGTCAGCCCCTTTCTGGGCAATTACATCGCGGTGCGGCCGGGCCGCCCCAACGGGATGAAGATCCCCCACACCAAGTACGCAGAACTCGCCCACGCCGCCCCCGACGGCATCGTTCCGGTCTGGTTGGCCAGAGCAGCTCATCACGCCTGGGACATCGACATCTTTGATGAACCCCTGTCCGGCACAGTCCTGGTCAGGCCGCAATCCCAGTCCGGCTACGGCCGAGCCTCCTACGAACTCAACCTCGGCTGCAACTATGACTGTGCGCACTGCTACCTCGGGTTGAAGCGGTTTGATGGCCTGACCTGGCCGGACCGGGAACGACTGCTGCACATCATGCGAGACGCCGGGGTTCTCTGGCTGCAGCTCACCGGCGGGGAACCAATGATCGACCGGCTGTTCACCGATGTATACGGTCTGGCCTATGAGCTCGGGATGATGCTGACCATTCTCTCCAACGGCTCCCGCCTGTCGAACCCGAAGATCCTCGATCTACTCACCTCCCGACGCCCGCACCGGATCACGCTCAGCGTGTACGGAGCCACCGCGGAAAGCTACGACGGACTAACCCGCCGCAAAGGCGCATTCAGACTGTTCAATAAAGGACTGCATGCCGGGCACGAGGCCGGGCTCCCGCTGGCTCTGAGCATGATAGTAACCAAGCACAATGCGCATGAAGTCGACCAGATGCGGGACATCGCCGAACGCCTCGGCCTGCCCTTCGACGAGTATGTCAATATGGTGCCCACGATCTACGGCGGCGCCGAGACTCTGCCATCTCAATCGGCGGCGCATCTCCGGAAACGCAAGATCTTCACCGGCTGCAACGCCGGTCACACATTTTTCCATGTGGATCCGCACGGCAAAGCGAGTATCTGCAAAGTCGGCCGTGACCCACACGTCTCCCTGATGGACGAAGGAGTTCAGGGCCTGGCCCGCCTGGGCGGTATCGCCGACAGCCTGCTGCTCCGGCAAGGGGGATGCACCGGCTGCGCCCTGAGCGGCACATGCGGTACCTGCATGCCGCTGGTACAGCTCTACCGCAAGGCCAACGCACCCCTGGCCACCTATTGCCAACACCGAGAAAGAAAGGACGATGCCGGATGACTGTGGACATCGAGATCAGGTCTCCACTACCCGCCCAGCCCGAGGAGATCGAATTTGTTGAGGACTTGGATGCGTTGTCCGAGTCGGACACGTGCTCATGCACCGCAGGCGACGACAACCCGTTCTGAGTAAGGCCATCAGGCCCTGGTACGTGGCGCGCGCCGGGGCCTGATGCAACCCATGTTGGTTGCTACACTCCCGGGTATGCGTTTCCGGTGGGACTGGCTGAGTCCAGTGGTGCGTGTCCCGTATGTTCCCACGCTCGGGCCGGTGCACCCTCGAGCGCTATCCGCCGAATTATTCGACGCCGTCGTGGACGTGGCCGGTACAGGAAAATTTCTCCCGCATGACAAGGACCGGCGCTGGTCGAGCACAAAGGACGAGCAGATCTCCGGGATGATCATCCACGAGCCGGGGCTCACGATAATACCCACACTATCTACCCGCAGGAAGAGCCTGGTGAAGATCTACCACTACGGCGAGAGCGCGCCGATGACGAGCGAGGTGATCGAGTGGTCCCGCACATGGAGCGCCACCTTCGGCAAAGCACGCGGCCGGGTCATCTGGTTTCAGGGCACTCCCGACGGCGCGAGTACACGACTGATGCTCAAGACGTTCGGAGACCAGGACAAGCGCAAACACGGCCACGTTATGGAACTGGAGGACTGCGACGTCGCTGACACGTTCCCGGCCTTCGCTGACCAGCCCGGGATAGCCGGGTTCAGATTCCTCCAGCAGCGAATGAATGCCCGACTCTCCGACGGCCCGATCCTCGTCACGGTCGAAGACCGTCGCATCGTTGGGGCAGTGGGCCCGCTGGGAACCCTTACCGACGCCACCGGGACACGAATGCAACCGCCACAGTACTTCGCGGTGCATCCCAGCTACCGACGCAAGGGCCACGGCAGAGCGCTGTGGCGCGCGGCGATGGCGTGGGGCGCGGAGAACGGGGCCGAATACAAGGTCCTCCAAGCCGCGTCAGGTAGCCCTTCAGAGCTCCTCTACCTGTCCGAAGGATTGTCCACAATCGGGTTCCTCTGCGGGCGGGAAATTGTCGCCCCCACGCCGTTAGCTGAGAAACTCGATGATCACGGATACTGACCGTGGCGATCACTGTACGCATCGTGGCCCAGCAGTTCCCGGTGAACTCGCAAAGGATTCGCAATCCGTTGCGGTCTGTGCGTGATGTGGCATCGTGTGTCACAGATCGTCCACGACCGCCCGGAGGGTCCACTCCCGTGGAAGAAGAGACCGCGCCCGCAGGTGCTGTGGGTCATCGAGTCGCGCTACAGCGCAAGCTCGCCGGACTCACCCAACAGCAGCTCGCCAGCCGCAGCCACGTCAGCGCCAGCCTGATCTCCCAGGTCGAGCGGGGGGTCGTCCCAGCCTCACCCGCGTTCACCGCCGCCGTCGCGCGGGCCTTGCGGGTTGACGTGGAGACACTGACCGGGCAGCCCTACGGGCCTGCCCTCACCGAACCGAAGGCCGATCACGCCGGGGTGCCCGCGCTGCGCACGGCACTCGGCCGGGTGGACGACCCGGAGCTGTCGGGTCCACCCATGGCGCCCGCCGCGTGGGCGCTGCTCGACGACGCCTACGAGCTCGCCCAAGCTGTCGCCTACCGGTTCGGTTACTTCGACCTGGCGGCCCTGGCCGTGGACCGCAGCCGCGAGGCCGCCGCCCACTCAGGCGATTCACTGCGCGCCGCAGCCGCAGCCTTCCGCGGCACCCACCTGCGGTTGCACCGGGGCGAATGCGCCAGCGTCCTGCGGGTCATCGACCGGGGCCATGCCCTCATCGAGGGTGAACGCTCACCGGCCGCGCACGCGGTGAAGGCTCAGCTGCACCTTCGGCAGGCCATCGCGGAGGCTCGCTTGGGCGCGCCCGACCGAGCCGATGAGCACATCGCCGAGGCGCGGCGACTGGTCGCCACGGGCGTGCCCGCGCGCCCCTACTACAACGTCAACGCGACCGAGGCCAACGTCGACATCCCACTGGGTCGCGGTATCTGTCGAGCTCTCCGACGGCACCACCGCCGTCGGCCGGGCCGAACAGGTACAGATCCCCGCCCATGCCGAGCCCTCCCGCACAGGCCATCACTGGATCGACGTCGCCCGGGCATGGACCCTGCACGGCGACCGGACCCAGGCGCTCGACGCCCTCAACCGAGCCCGTCGGGTCACCCCTCAGCAGACTCGCTACCACCCTCAGGTCCACGAGACGGTTCACCTGCTCGCCGAGACCGACCGACGCGCCACCGACTCCCTCGCGGGGTTCGCCCGCTGGGCCGGCATCACGCTCTGAGCGCCCCGTCCTCGCGCCAGCGCCGGGCTCGGGCGGTGGCCCAGCCGGGCGGGGTGGTGACCTCGGCGCGGCGCACGGCGCCGACGGCCTCGCTGAGCGTGGCGAACAGACTGATGTAGTCCTGACCCCTCAGCACATGATGCTCCACCTCGCTACGTGTCACCCGCCACGGCCCGCACAGCCCCAACGCCGCCGTGAACAACCCCAACTCATCCATACCCGACAACCCCCTGCTACCATCACTGACAGTCACACAGCCAACGAAACCCTCACCTCCACGTCAACCCCCACGCCGGAGCCAGCCCACTTGATCACTAAATCCACTTGATACAGCAAGGAGCCCCGAGAATCCGCCCTGTTGTGCTCACCGGAAAGTGCGCACCGGTTCGGATATGCGGATAAACCTGCCGCCAATGGTTGCTTGGTGCTCTCAAGCCGTACGGGGACTAGCGGGGTCGCGCCGTGTTCAATACTACTTGCTTGTGGAGGCCAGCGGGTCACCCGAGTCGTGTTTCGGACACGAGCGCCGATAGCGGGTGTTCTCGTTGGTTGGTATATGTCATGTCGAAGCGATGCGAAAGCCGTGGGTCAGGTCGGCGGGTACCTCGGCGCACGCACTCCACCTCATTTGCTCTCAAGGAGACAGGATGCGAACAGAAAAAAGCAGGTTTGCGCTGGCGGCCCTGGGTGGTGCGCTTGTGCTCCAACTTCCCCTTGGGATGCTAGCCCCCCAAGCCGGAGCAGCCACTGGCCATTTGCAGAACGATGCGCTGAAGACGTGCGCGGCCGCCGGTCTGGTGAACGACGCGCAGGGGCACAAAGAGATCTACCTGGAGGACTGCAAGCCCAACAACTCCTACCAACGATGGACGTACAACCCCACCGCCAAGCAGTTGAAGAACGATGCGCTGAAGACGTGCGCGGCCGCCGGTCTGGTGAACGACGCGCAGGGACACAAAGAGATCTACCTGGAGGACTGCAAGCCCAACAACTCCTACCAGCAATGGACGTTTCAGTGAAGTTTTCTTGACACATGACGCTCTCCAGCGCACACATGTTTTAGTCGCCGGGTAATGGCCTGGGAGGTATCCGCGCTACCCGCCCCGCCCCGCGCCGCTAGCGGGGCGATTCGATCAGCGGATCCGGGTCGACACAGATCAATGCCCACGGGCGGTCGGCGACCCGGGTCATGACGAGGGTGGCGCATCGGGTGCCGCGGAGCTTGAGCTGGCGATGCAGGTCCTCGACATTGCCAGCCAAGCCGCGGCGGCGGATGTCAACCGAGCCGATGTCCAGCGCCCGCAGCCGGGATGGCAGCGCCTTCTGGTCCCAGGGCCCGGAGTCGAGCACCTGCAAGGTGCGCGCGAACGGGGTGCGAAGCGCGACGTCACTGGACAGGAACGCGATCTGGGGGTCGATTTTCCACGCGCCCAGGGCGCGCGCCAGGTCCTCGTCGAGGCCGGCGCGGGTGACGGCCGGGTTGGGGTCGAGCAGGAACGCGCCGGGGTCTCGGTGTTCCACCTGGTGACCGGGCAGCGGTAGCAGCACGTGGCCCTCCGGCAAGATCGTGGCCCGGCGGGCAGCGGTGGCCAAGGCTGGTGACCACAGTGCGGCCTCCTTGAGGTTGCGCCGGTCGGCAATGAACTCCACCTCCCAGCCGGGCGGAATCACGTCGCGGGCGATCCCGGGAGCCGCCTTGATCCCGACAGCGGCGACCCGCTCGGCCAGGCTGGTCGCCCACGACAGCGGCGGCTCACTGTCACCAGCGCGCATCCGCTTGTCCTGGGCCCGCCGCGCCGGGTCGACGAACACCGCGTCGATACCGCTCAGGTCCACCTCGCGGACGTCGGCGCGCACGGCGGTGACCGCCTCGGCCACCGCGTAGGCCTCCGCGTTGAGCATGGCCATCCGCAGGTGCAGCGGGTCCCGATCGACCGCGATGACCTCCCGCTGGCCCGCGAGCGCGAGGAGATCCCCACCGATGCCGCAGCACAGATCTCCCACCCGCGCGGCCCCGGCGAAACGCACCGCCCGGTGCCGAGCAACCGCCTCCGCCGTGGCCTGCTCCAGGCCGGCGCGGGTGAAGAACATTCGCTCCGCCCTGGTGAATTTCTCCCGGGCGTGGCGGCGCAGCTCGTGCTGGGCAAGCGCAGCGCTCACCAGCTCCGCCGGGTAGTCACGACGCAGCCGAGCCCCCACCCGCAGCTCCGTCTCCGGAGTGAGCACCTCCCCCGCCAGCCGATCCATCACCCCCGACCCAACCAGCTCCTCCACCCACACAACGCCACCCTCCCGTGGTTACCCGCCCGGCATGTCTCCATGTCGGCAGATCATCCTCGCGTCGCGGTGGCGCTGCCCCGCGCACCCGTCACAACGGCGGTTCGGGGTATTTCGCTGGCTGGATTTGGCTCTCCTATGACACAGGGGGCGGGGGTACTGTGGCAGTTCGGCGGAAGGGAGACCTGGTGAGCCGGTTACCTGAGGTCCACGTATCGCGGAGGGCCCACCCTCTGTCACCCACCCACATCGGTCACGCTGTGGTGATCGGCAGCGGCATAGCGGGCCTGCTGGCCGCGCGGGTGCTCGCCGATCACGTCGAGCGGGTGACGCTGGTCGAGCGCGACGCGTTGCCGGAGGGCCCGCAGGCCCGCAAGGGCGTCCCGCAAGGGCGCATACTGCACTCAATGCTGCCCCGAGGCCAGGGGATTGTGGAGCGACTGTTCCCCGGCTACGGTCAGGAGCTCTCCGCCGCCGGGGCGGTGTCAGTGCGCATGCCAGGCGAAGCGCTCATCCTGACCCCCGCCGGCTGGCTGGACCGGCGGGCTAGCGGGTGGCCAATGATGTGCGCCAGCCGACCGCTGTTCGAGTGGGCCGTGCTCCGGCGGCTGCGGGAATTGCCCGGTGTGACGATCCTCGACCGCCACGACGTGACGTCGCTGCTCACCTCGCCCGACGGCCGGCAGGTCACCGGTGTCACGCTCCGCCCGCTCGATGATGCGGCGGGCGGCGAGCGGCAGCGCGGCGCCGACCTGGTGGTCGATGCCAGCGGTCGCGGCTCCCGGGCCCCTGCCTGGCTCGCACAGGCTGGCTACGCCACGCCCACGGCGACGCGCGTCAACCCGGATGTCGCGTACGCCTCACGGATTTACCGCATCCCGGAGGGGTTCAACGCGGACTGGAAGCTGGTGATGCTGATCTCGGCACCGCCGGCGATACCGCGCACCGGCTACCTGTTCCCGATCGAGCACGGGCAGTGGACAGTGGCGCTGATCGGGGCCGCCGGCCAGCACCCGCCGACCGATGAGGACGGCTTCGCCGCCTTCACCCGCGACCTGCGCCACCCGGTCATCGCCGACGCGCTCGCGGCCGCCGAGCCACTCACCCCGATCCGCGGCTACCGCGGCACGATCAACCGGCTGTGGCACTACGAGCGCATGCCCCGCTGGCCGGAGCGGTTTATCGTCCTCGGCGACGCGGCCTGCGCGTTCAACCCGATCTACGGCCAGGGCATGAGCACCGCCGCCGTGGCCGCTGAGACCCTGGACACCTGCCTGCGCGAGCAGCGGCGCCGGCACCGTGTTGATCACAATGGAGTTGACCACCTCGACGGGCTGGCCCAGCGCTGTCAACGGCGGCTGGCCAAGGCCAACGCCGATCCGTGGATGCTGTCGACCGGGGAGGACCTGCGCTACCCGACCACAACGGGCATGCGCGCGAGTGCCGTGCTGCGGATGCAGCACCGCTACCTCAACCGGGTCGTGACCGCCTCGACCCGCGATCCCCGCACCGCCGACAGCTTCACCCAGGTCATCGGGATGCTCGCCCGCCCGACGTCGCTGTTCACCCCACGGGTCCTGGCCGCCGCGGCCCGGGCCCCGCGACCCGCCTCTACCCTGGGGGCGTGCCCTGGGGATGGCCGCTGACCGGGCGGGCCGAGGAGCTGACTCGGATCGGCGGGATCGGGCCCACCCGAGCACGGGCCTTGCTACAGCTCCGGGACAAGCTCAACAACACGAGGTGGGACCGGGTGCCTAACAATGACCGTCCCTGTAAACCGCCGCCGGATACTGCGGGGTAACCCGTGGGTTCCGCCTCGCCAGCGTTCCTCACGTTCACCGCGTTGTCCCTGGTCACCGTGAACATGAGGACAACAGGCTGGCCCGACGGAAATTCGGAATTCCTTCATTAACCTCATGATCCTGTCAGCGGAGTCATAGGAAATGCGACTTTCGACCCCCGGAGGGCCGGGAATCTCACCGGCGCTGGGTAGGGGTGTCAGTGGTCCGCGCCAGGGTGGTGATCAGTTCGGTCTCCTGGATGAGGAAGGTGTCAATCAGCATGGTGATGGCGCGCGCCGCCTCGCGCACGGCTGTGCGTGTGTGGTGAGCGTGGATGATGGCGAGGGAGGGGGTGTCCTCGTGGTCGGCGGTGAGCCATCTGTCGAAGCTGTGCCGAGCCACCTTCATCGCGAGTTCAACGTCGTGCCACTGTCTGCTCGCGGCGATCACGCAGGTGGTGCCGTCGCTCTGGGCCGGATGCTGCCGCGGGGAATCATCGTGGTTCATGCCGTTGGCGCTTGCCGCGCGGCGGTGGGTGGGTCGGATGTCAGGAGGTTCGGTTCGGGTGTGTGGCAGCAGCACCACCCGCCCCCGGGTGGCTGGTGCGCTCAGGACCCAGTGCCCGAGCCCGACAGCCCCCTCGCTGTGCTCGCGGCAATCAGCGATAGCGGCGGGCGCCGGCTCGGCAGGCGGGCAGGTAGGTGGTGGCGCCACCGATACCCCCCGCCCCAGGTCAGCGCCACCGCCGGGACCGGCCGCTGTATTCTTCATTCTCTTCCAAGCCCTCCGAGCCCCCATGTCGGGTTGCGGCTGCCGGTCGCTGGCTCCGGTGGGACCGTGGCCCACCGGAGTTCGCGCGGACCAACCACTCAGCACCCACCAGGCCGGGCGCAACGTTCGAAGCCAGCTTGGTGAGATCGGGGGGACATCCGCGTGAGGTGTGACCGTCGGCGGTCGCGACGATCCGGGAATGCGCATGATTACCTCCGGATAGCAGGTGTTCCGGCGTGAGTCGCCGAGCACGAGCGACGCCGGGTCCGGGGCGCGTAGTACAACAAAATAACTCGTGCACGTGCACGTGCATTAACGCAGAAGATAGCGCGTGCACCCGCACGGCGTCAATGCACGTGCATCCGCTCTCGGCGAGACCTTCATCGCATCAGGAGGAGCGGTCCCTCGCGAGATCAATCCGATCATGATCAGGTGTGGTCAGGACCGCGTGACAAAGGTGGTGCTGGATGCGGAGGGGCCGCGTCACCACATCTCTGATCGCAGCCATGATTTCGGAAACAGGCGAATAGCGGAGACAGGGGCTGGTACCGCAAGTACTCCCCCGGGCACGCCCCTCGCTTAACGACCTACGGGACACGCGCTGATCGCTCGGGGGAGAGTAGTTGCCCTCGGGCGGACCGCGACGGTCACCGCGCCGTTGCCCCGACCGCGACGGTGCCCGCGAGCTCGTTGAGGAGGGTGGCCCACTGGCCGCTGGGCACGCTGAGCGTCGGGCCTTCGCCGCGGTCCTTGCTGTCCCGGATCCGCACCAGACCGTCGGGATCATCGAAGTTGATCTCGACGCACTCTCCCGCCCAGCCGCTCCAGCTGGACTTGAACCACCCCCCGGCCGCAGGGGTACGCGGCTCGCGCGTCGGGGTGGTCATGCGGTCTCCTTGCGGGTGCGCTGGATCAGCGCGAGTGAGTCTTCCCTGCTCAGTGCCCGGTCTGTGGCCGCATCGAAGCTCGCGACGCACTCCCGGAGTGTCGTGCGGCGATCGATGATCGCCTGCGAGCCGATGACATCCTGCCAGAGCAGGTCGGGCAGTCGCGGCGAGTCGAAGCTGAGAATCGTCATCGGATATCCGATCAGCGGGTGGGAACCGGCGCTGAAGGGCATGATGTGGACTTCGACGTGGTCGTGGTGGTCTTCGATGACCTCGGTGAGGTGCTCGAGCTGACGTGCCAGCACGGCACGGCCGCCGATCTCCTGGAGCAGGGCGGCCTGGTTGATCACCACCGACAGGCGCAGTGGGGCGTCACCGCCCAGCCGTTCTTGGCGGGCCAGCCGGGACTCCACCCATGGCCCAACGTCCGCCGGGCGGGTGTGGCCCCCTTTGAACGTGGCCCGGGCGTAGTCGGCGGTCTGCAGCAGGCCGGGGATGAGATCCGACTGGTAGTAGCGAGCGCTGGCGGCGCCGGCCTCCAGGCCGAGGAAGCGCAGGAACTCCTCGGAGTGGATGGTGGCGTAGTCGTGGTACCACTCGCGCTGTTCGGCGCGGGCGCGGATGGTGTCCAGCTCCGCCAGCTCCTCGGCGGACAGCTCGTAGGCCCGGGCCAGGTCGGTGAGCTTGACGGCGGTCAGGCGCCGCTTGCCGCTCTCGATCGCCGACAGGTTCGTCCCGCCGATCCCCGTCGTCTTGCCGACGACCGTCGCCGTGAGCCCGAGCTGCTCGCGGCGTTCGCGCAGCCGCAGACCCAGCTCCCAGGCCTGCACCGTGCTGGACGTCGCAGTGCTGGCCATGCGTGCCGGGACCCCTTCTGACATGGCGTGAGCGAGCATGGTTGATAAGTTCACCAGTTCGAACTATCTGCTCGTGATAACTCTCATGCAAGACTAAGAGTTATTACGAGTGATGTCAGATCACTCCAGCAGGCGCACGACGCCCCAACAACCAGCTTCGAGGTGACGCACACCATGCCAGCCCAACCCTACGACCCGGCGCCATCCGGCACCGCAACGCCCGGGATGGACGCGGCGCTGCGCCTGTCGACCCGGACCCTGGCCTGGCTGGCCGACCACCCACCCGTCAGCAGGTTCGCCCGCTCGGTATGGGACGAGATCACCGAGCTGGAACGAGCCGGCCACCGTCCCGCCACCATCGACAGGTGGCGGCGGGTCCTGGCCGACCACGGGCCCACCTCAACGGGCCGCTGCCGCGCCTGCCGCCCCTGGAGCTGGCGCAGCAGCCCCTTTCCCAGCATCGTCTGGCACGAGATCCGCAGCGAGCTGCCCAGCTTCCCCCGGCGCCAGCCGCTGCTCTCCCTGCCAACTCAACGCCCTCAACACCACTGACGGGGCGCCCCACCCGTCCCCATTCGCCTCGCCCGGCGGTGCCGCCCCCCATGACCGCCGCCGGGCGAGGTACCCACCCCGCCTTCCTCCAGTAGCCTTGAGATGCCAGGCCGGAAGAAGGACGGGGGCGATGCGTGAGCGGGTCGCCGTCTGGGGGCTGGGGCCAGTGGCGTCGGCAGATCAACCCCACCGACTACGACGAGCGCTGGCGGCGCATGGCGGCCCAGGGTGCGAACCCCCACGGCGAAGCGGATTTCGTGTTCGCCTACGGCGCTGGCTCCGTGCTGGACGGAGGGTGTGGCACCGGCCGGGTGGCCATCGAGCTGGCTCGCCGCAGCCTCGACGTCGTCGGTGCGGATCTTGATCCCGACATGATCGGCCTGGCGCGCGCGAAGGCGCCCGAGCTCACCTGGGTTCACGCGGATCTCAGCGAGCTCGATCTGCCGACCCGGTTCGACGCCGTCGTGCTCGCCGGCAACGTGATTCCGTTCGTGGCACGTGACCGGCGCGCGGCGGCGGTCCTCGCGTGCGCGCGGCACCTGGCGCCAGGCGGCCGGCTCATCGCCGGGTTCCAGATACAGGAGGGCTGGCCAACCGTGGCGGACTACGACACGTGGTGCGAGACCGCCAGCCTCACCCTCGAAGCCCGATACGCCACGTGGGATCGCGACCCGTTCACCGATACCGACTCCTACGCCGTATCAGTGCACCGATATCCGTGACGGCAAACATCGCTACGGCGTCACGCGCTGCGCAGCACCGCGCCGATCTCGGCGAGTTGAGTCAGCCGGTCGACCACCTCCGGATGCGCGCCCAGTGGGGCGGCCACCACATCAGCCCCAGCCGAAGCGAGGCTGCGGGGGAACAGCCCTGGGGCGAGCAGCCACGAGGCCACGACGACTCTGGACTCCCCGTCCGCCCGCAGGCCGGCGACCAGGGGCGCCACCCGCGGTGCTCCGGTGGCCACGAACCCGACCCGGACCCGGGTGTCGACCTTGCAGGACAGCTGACGGGCCGCGGCCCGCACGTCGGCCACCGCTCGCGGATCCGATGAGCCCGCCGCGGCCAGCACCACCGCGTCACCTCGGCGCCACCCCGCCGCGCGCAGCCGGTCAGCCACCGCGTCCGCCAGGAGCGGGTGTGGGCCCAGGGCGGTACTGATGGTGACGTCCCGGCGGCCGGTGGCGGCCACCTGGCTCGGCACGTCGGTCCGCACGTGGTAGCCGGAGCTCAGGAATGCCGGCACGACGGTGACCGGGCCGGGCGCGCTGGCAAGCGCCTCGCGCACCCCCGGGCCGAGGACATCGGCGAAGGCGAGCAGCACCGGCCTACCGGGCAGCCGGGCGCCCAGCGCGCCGACCAGCTGGCGCGCCACCGCGACACCAGCGGGATCCCGAGTTCCGTGCACAACCACGACCACAGACCCGTGCGTGGCCACGGCCCCGTGAGTGGCGATGCGAGTCATGACTCGCATCGCC
>JBOHFY010000397.1:0-2597 GCA_050699895.1 Pseudonocardiaceae bacterium | reverse complement strand
CACTAACCCCGCTGAGCCCGCTGAACGCGGCGCGCCTGTCCCGGGGTTGAGCGTTGTGGTGGGGCTAGATGGAACCTTGCGTCAGGGTCGCGACGGAGATGTGCGGCCAGCCCAGGTTGACATGATTATTTTTCTGAATCTGTGAAGCGACCTCGAAGTCCAGGATGACCATCTGCGCGTACTGAAGTTGCTTGAAGGGAGGAAGGATCTTGCGGTGGACTTCCGTGATCCAAAATGTGGCGTAGACCAGCGTGGTCACGGCATTGGCGCCATTTGGCCCAGGTGGTTCGCCACCCTCGAGGAAGGGGATATTCTGGTTGCCGCCGGTCCCCAGTGTGGGGTGCACTGTGACAGTAGGAAAATTCGGGTCATTAGGTTTGGTAGGTTGACTGTTGGGCTTCGTGAAAAACGTAATTTCCTTCTGGCTTGCGATGTTGAGCGCAACTCCCGTAAAGGTGTCCCCGTCGGCGACCTGCTTCTTAATGACGGCTTGGAGGAGTGTGATCGGGTCGTTAACCACGACCTGCATGGGTACACCGTTGATTTGCGCGGGCAGGGGAGGCTCGGTGGTCCCGAAGGGTGTCCGGGGATTGTTTATTCCTTCTTTCACGGTGAGGTCGTACTCCGGGAATCCCGGAGGCGTCAGCTTCTCCGAGCTTCCCGCGGCGTTGAGGATCGGCGGCGGAGGATTTTTAGCGAACGTGGTACTATTGAAAGAGGGGAACTGGGAGAATGCGTATTCGGCGGTGGGAGTCTTGAGGGCCGGCGGGCCGGTAAACGGTTGGGCAGTGCCTTGGGCAAGTACGGTGGTACCGTGGGGGATTGATCCCAATCGGCTGACAATCTGTCCGTTCGGGAGAGCTTTCTCTGGGGGGTACGTTGTATCCTGCTGCGTGATCCAGAGTCCGGGTTCGACGTGGAGTAAACCCCCGGTGGGGGTGTCGAAAATTTGTTGAAAATAGGTCAAGCCGAATAGTTCAATGTCATCCTGCCCGAACCCCCGGTTCGGGATCGACGCGTTGATGGGATCGAACTTCAGTGTTTCGCGTGTTTGATTAAGCTGAAGATACGTATCGACCTTAACCTCGTTAGGCGGCCGCTTGATGTTATCGTGGAAATCTGGCCGCGCGATGAGGTTGAACCCAGTGCCTTGCCAGGTTCCGGCGAGTCTCCCAAGAAGCCCGAGTTTGCCGAGGATGGTAGGGATGTCCAGGGCGAGTCGAACTGAGCTTATTCCTATGCTCAGCGAAGCCGCAGTCGCAGCCGCCTCTGTCATTGTTGTTCTCCATTCGTCAAGGTCACGCGGAGGAGCGTTGACCTGGTGGTGGTGTATGGAGGAGCGGAAAGACGGAATCGACGGTACCCCAGGGTCCGGCACGTGTCATCTGAATTGACAGGCCAGTGATGAGGCGGTAACGGTGCGAACACGGCGCGGCTGGTGATCGGGGCGGTTCCTCCGTCAGTATGATCATTGAAGCGGTTTCCGTGCCCACTGTTCATTTTGCCGATTTCTGTTGCTGACGTCCGTCTTGGGCGGTTGTCGCCTCCGGGAAAACGGTCGGTAGTCTTGGCGTCATGATCAGACCGGCGGCGGCTCTCGGGGTGGCGGGGGCCATGGCCGCCGGTATCAGCTGGGCCGCTCCGGCGCTGCTCCGGGCTCGGGTGCTGCGCGTCGCGGTCTGTCCTGGCCTGGCCGGCATCGGCCGGCCAGGCAGCGTGGCGTTGACTTTCGACGACGGGCCTGACCCTGAGGGCACCCCCGCGGTGCTCGACGCGCTGGGTCAACTCGGCTGGACCGCCACGTTCTTCATGCTCGGCGCGCGGGTCATGCGCTACCCGGACGTGGCGGCGGCGGTGGTGGCCGCCGGGCATGAAGCTGCGGTACACGGGTTCAGCCACCGCAACCACCTGGCCCGAGGGCCAGCCGACGTGCGCCGGGACGTGGCGCGTGCCGCGGTGGTGATCGCCGAGGCGGCCGGAGCGTGGCCAACCTGGTTTCGGCCACCCTATGGCGTGCTCACGCTAGGGTCGCTGATCGCGGCGCGGTGCGCCGGGTTGCGCCCGGTGCTGTGGACGGCGTGGGGCCGGGACTGGGAAGCCCGCGGCCCGGCCCAGGTGGCCGACATTGTCAGCGGCTACCTCAGACCGGGCGGCACGGTGCTGCTGCACGACTCGGACTGCGTCGCCCGGGTGGCCGGTAGTTGGCGGAGCACTGTGCGGGCGCTACCCCGGCTGGCCGAGCTCGCCGCTCAGCTGGGCTGCACCGTCGGGCCGCTGCGCGACCACCTCGTCAAGTAGGACCAGGTCAGACCGGTTGGGAGTCCTGGCCGGGAACGGCATGCTGAGCGCGTTCGGCGAGCAATGTCAACACGACCGAGGCGGTGTCGGGGTTGCGCACCACGTGGCTGGGATCGCCTCGGCGCAGCGCCTGGTGCCGGATCGCGGCGACCAGCCCGGCCTCGTCCTTCGGCCACGGCGCCAGCCCGGCTTCGGCGAGGACCTCGGAGTTGGCTATCCCGTGCCCCGGAATCGGGCGGTAGGTCACTGCGGGCAGCCCGGCGGTCAAGGCTTCGGTCAGGGACAGGCCGCCCGCGTTG
>JBOHFY010000396.1:0-5216 GCA_050699895.1 Pseudonocardiaceae bacterium | reverse complement strand
GGGTACGCCGAGGCCGGCGTGCGGATGGAACGCGGCTTCGTGCTCACCGACGACCGGCTGCGCACCAATCTTCCTGGAGTGTACGCGCTGGGGGACATCGTGCCCGGGCTGCAGCTCGCGCACCGCGGGTTCGCTCAGGGCATCTTCCTCGCCGAGGACATCGCTGGGCGCAACCCCGCCCCGATCGATGAAAATGGCATCCCGAGGGTGACCTACTGTGAGCCACAGGTGGCCTCGGTCGGGCTGACCGAGGCGCGGGCCAGGGAACGCCACGGCGAGATCGAGACGATCACCTACGACTTGGCCGGCAACGGCAAGAGCGTCATCCTGCAGACCAGGGGCGCGATCAAGCTGGTGCGCGCCCGCAACGGCCCAGTCGTGGGGGTGCACCTGGTCGGCGACCGGGTCGGCGAACTGATCGGCGAGGCTCAGCTGATCGTCAACTGGGAGGCTTACCCGGAGGACGTCGCCGCGCTGGTGCACGCCCACCCCACACAGAACGAGGCGCTCGGCGAGGCGCACCTCGCCCTGGCCGGCAAGCCGCTGCACATGCACGGCTGATCGACGCATGCCGCCCACCACACCGAGCGCCCACCCAAGAACGAGGGAAGACGAGGAGTCGAGGCAACAGATGGCGTACTCCGTGGCGATGCCTGCTCTCGGCGAGAGTGTCACTGAGGGAACGGTGACGCGCTGGCTCAAGCAGGAAGGTGACACCGTCGAGGTCGACGAGCCTTTGGTCGAGGTGTCCACCGACAAGGTTGACACCGAAATCCCCTCCCCCGCAGCCGGCGTGCTGCAGCGGATCGTGGTGCCCGAGGACGAGACCGTCGAGGTCGGCGCGGAGCTCGCTGTGATCGGTGACGCTTCTCAGCAGACCGGGTCTCAGCAGACCGGAGGCGGTCACGCCCTGCGGGCGGAGTCACCGCGAGGGCCGGCCGCCGCGCCGACGCCGCCCGCTGTGGGTTCCGGGACACCCGTGATGATGCCCGCACTGGGTGAGAGCGTCACGGCGGGAACTGTGACCCGGTGGCTCAAACAGGTCGGTGACACCGTCGCCGTGGACGAGCCACTCGTCGAGGTATCCACCGACAAGGTCGACACTGAGATTCCCTCCCCGGTGGCAGGCACCGTGCTGGAGATCGTCGTCGCCCAGGACGAAACCGTCGCGATCGGCGCCACGCTAGCCACCGTTGGTGACCGCGACGGGGTAACGGCAGCAGCAGCCGCCCCGGACCAGCCAAAACAAACCGCCCAGCCCGAACAATCCGCCGAGCCCGAGCGGACCGCCGACCGCGGTTCGACACCTGTGTTCGGTGGACCCAGCGGGGAGGGCGGCAGCGCGCCGTACGTGACACCCCTGGTGCGCAAGCTCGCGGCCGAGCACGGCATCGACCTGTCCGGCGTGCAGGGCACCGGGGTCGGCGGCCGGATCCGTAAGCAGGACGTGCTCGCCGCCGTCGAAGCGCCCGAACCCGAGCCGCCACAGCCGGCCACCCCTGCACCGCCACCACAGCTGTCGGCAGCCGCACCGCCGCGCTCGGCTCAGCTACCGACGGCAACCCCCGAGCCGCGCGACAGGACCGAGAAGATGTCCCGGATGCGCAGCGTCATCGCCAAGCGAATGGTCGAGTCACTCCAGATCTCCGCGCAGCTCACCACCGTGGTGGAGGCCGACATCACCCGTCTCGCGCGGCTGCGCGATCGGGCCAAGCGGGACTTCGAGGCCAGAGAGGGCGTCAAGCTGTCGTTCTTGCCGTTCTTCGCCCACGCCACCGTGGAAGCGCTCAAGCAGCACCCGAAGGTGAACGCCTCGATCGACACCGACAAGGGTGAGGTTATCTACCACGGCGCGGAGCACCTGGGCATCGCCGTGGACACCGAGCGTGGCCTGCTGGTGCCGGTGATCCACGACGCGGGCGACCTCAACATCGCCGGCCTGGCCCGTCGGATTGCTGACCTCGCCGAGCGGACCAGGACGAACAAGATCACCCCGGACGAGATGAGCGGCGGCACGTTCACCCTCAGCAACACCGGCTCGCGCGGGGCACTGTTCGACACCCCGATCATCCTGCAGCCGCAGGTCGGGATCCTCGGCACCGGCAGTGTGGTCAAGCGACCGATGGTGCTCTCCGGCGAGGACGGTGACACCATCGCGATCCGCTCGATCATGTATCTGGCGCTGTCCTACGATCACCGGCTGGTGGACGGGGCCGACGCCGCGCGATTCCTCACCACCGTCACACAGCGCCTCACCGACGCCGCGTTCGAGCGTGACCTCGGCTTGTGAGCACGATCGAACAGTGACACGCCGCAGTGGGATGAGTTACGCACTGGTTACGTGGGGAACTCAGGTATCGGAACGCTGGGCGGATCGAAGCGCTGGGGTTCGGCGGTGCGGTGCTTCTCGATGAACTCCAGCAACCGCGGGAAAATATCCCGGTCGACCCGGTCGCCCATGAACGGGTCCTGATGGCCATACCCGGGGAACACATGAAGCTCGTGGCGCCCCGGTATGATGCTCTGAAGCCGCTCATAGCAGACAATGTTAGAGTTGCTGAACACCTTGTTGTCACCGCCGGTCACGAACAGCACCGGCGTCTCGATCTCCTTGGCATAGGCGAAGTAGTTGTCGGGGAGGGCGGCGTACCGCGGATCGTTGGAGTACTTCACCGCTTGCCCCGCCTTCACCATCTTCCGGACGTGCCGGTAGTAGTTCATGCTGTTCGCCCCGTATAGGTCGCCACCCCGGCGGTGGGTGACGTCCGCCAAGTTCTGGTGGCTGTACAGCGCCGGCCAGCCGGCGCCCCACATGAGGCTGAGCATGTGGCACGCGGAGACGTCGCACTCGGGATGAAACAGGTCCACCAGCTTGGCGAACATCTTCCCCCGGGTAAGGCCGGGGTCGTCACTCCAGGCCGGGTTTATATATGGCAAGCCAAGCACGTACTCAACCGCATTGGGCGCCAGGGTCAGCTTCACGTTCGACCATCCGGGCACCCGTGGCGTCAGACCCACACTGTTGGCGATCACGCTGGAGACGCCGTCGACGACCTTGGCGAACAGTGCCATCGTGAAGCTGTTGGCACCCAGGCAATGACTAATCACGTGGATGGGCTTGTCGCCGATATGCTTGCGCATCAGGGCGAGTGTCGGCTTGTAGTCGTACAGAGCCACGTCGTCCATAGTGAAGCGGTGCTTGAACAGGTTGTACGAATGACGGTTGCTCATGCGGTAGTCGAGGCACCACACATCGCGATAACCGTGGTCAAGCAGATAGCTGACCACATTGTAGTGCTCCGGCATGATGAACATGTCGGTCGAGGTGGTCAGGCCGTGGATGATGAGGATGGCCTCGCCCGCCTCGCCCCGCTGGAAGCGGAGGGCGGAGAGACCGAGTTTGTCCTCGGTGTAGATGTAGTGGGTGCTGACCTCGGCATCCTCGACTCCGTCGAGGGTGTACAGCGGGATGTCACGTTGCACGGCAAGTCTCCTTAGCCCCTGGCAGGGGATAGTTGCACCACACGTCGCATGCTGCTCCGCTCATGTGGCTTCCATTCTCGAAAGCTCGGCCAGACCCCGCGCCCGCCCTATCACGGGCTGGTAACGTAATTCTTCCCGGGCCCGGGTGATGTCGATCGTGACCTCAAGCGCTGACAGCCACACCGCGATCCGCGTGAGGGGTGGCGTCCCCGGGACGTGACAAACCCGCCATGCGGTTTCCATGGCCGCCGCCCCGGCCCGGGCCAGCGGCACCGGAACGGATTTATCAGGTACGGTGCCGCCCTGCGTAGCGACCAGGTCGGTGATGAACTCACGGAACGGTACCGGCTCTCCGTCAGTCACGAACCACACCCGGCCGGAGTGCTCCGACACCGCCGCCCGGACCAGACCCTCGACAACGTTGTCGACATGGGTGGTAGCGGTCAGCTGCCGCCCGTTGCCGACCCAGCGGAACCGGCCGGAGCGGATGGCGGCCATGAGTGGCGGCAAGATGGTCGTGTCGCCCCGGCCCCAGATCAGCCGGGGCCGAACAATGACGGTTTCCAGGCCGCCTTTCCCGTTGGCATCAATCACCACCTGCTCGGCCCGAGCCTTGGTGGCACAATAGGGAACCTTGGAGTCGGGCCGCAGCGGAGCGTCCTCGTTGACGTTGACGAGCGGCTGGCCGGCCATGAGAACCGCCTCGGTGCTCACATGCACAAATCGGCGTACGCCAGCCCGGCGGCATGCCTCGAGCACCGCTGTGGTTCCCCCGACATTGACCTGCTCGAATACCTCGGGCCGGTCCCATTCGGCGGTGCAGGCAGCGCTATGGAATGTCACATCGCAGGCCCGCAGCTGGTCGGCGAGGCGTGGTAGATCCTCAAGGCGACTGCGGACAGGAGTCGCCCCAGCGGTGGCCACCTTGGCTGCGGCGCCGTCGGAACGGGCCAGGGCCCGCACCGACCAGCCGTCAGCAACGAGGCGTCGGATCAGGGTCCCGCCGACGAACCCCGATCCACCGGTGACGAACGCCGTCTGAGTCAACTCACCCTCGCCACGGCGTCGTGGTAATACAGCTTGGTGGCGTGCCGCAGGATCAGGAGCGGCTCGTCTGGACCGGACTCTTTCATGAGATGATCGTACTCCAGCTCGCAGGTCTGTTTCCCACAGATGATGGTCGTGATGGCCCGGCTGATACAGGATCGTGTGGTCGAACCGGAACTCCCCGCTGGGCGGGAGGATCCGGTCGAGGAACAGCCCGAGGACCATGAGAGCCACGCTGTCGCTGGCCAGTCACAGGACGTCGCCGACGCCGCCCTTCACCAGGGCACTCAGGCTGCTGTCCGCAGCGCCGAAGCGAATGTCAGGCAATACCGACTCCTCAACGGTGAGCAAGCCACGGAAACCGGGGACAGAAGACCTCCCACAGTTGCCCTATAGACAAGCCGACAAAGGCCCGGCATCGCCCGGACAGCCCCTCATCGTCTGCGCCGACTGCCACGCAGCAATCCACGGCGGACACCCAACCGCGACACCCACGCAATAATCACTGGAGAGCCGGATGCTCGGAAAACGAGCCCGTCCGGTTCAGGAGGGGGCCGTCGGGTCGGGTCCAGCACCGCTGGCACCTCGCCTGACGGCCTACCTCGTTGGCCGGACAGTTCGCCCAAGCCGGACAGGAGTGGCAACCCACCAGCGAACCGGTAGAAGTCTCCACCTACGACTTCCCC
>JBOHFY010000395.1:0-6566 GCA_050699895.1 Pseudonocardiaceae bacterium | reverse complement strand
CTGTCATCAGGCATGACGCCCATCCTTGCGCCGTGGACGACCAGCAACCACCGCAGCCTCGATCTGACCCCGTCGGCACTGATCAGGGACCACTCACAGTCCCCGCCCACGGTTTGCCCCGCTCTCGGGCTCGTCCCGGTAGTCGATCTGTCAGCGGGCAGAGCCTGGAGAGCGGGACCGGAGTGGCCCCAGACGGACCCTTGTTTGAGTTCGAATTAGCTGTATAGTGTTTATTTATGGGGCTGTGATCCGGAGCAAATCCCGGACCGCGGTGCCGCACCCCACGCTGATGAAGGAAGCGGAAGGTGACCATGTCAACATCTCACCGGAGCGCGACGCGCCTCCCCGGGGCCCGGTCGGTGGGCTGCGGTCGGGAAGCGGGGCGTCGTGGCGGTACGCCGCGCAGAGCCCGGTGACCTTACCGGTGTTGGTAGGGGCGCTGCTAGTCTGCCTCGGGCTGCTGCTCGGCTCGACCTGGACCGCCCAGGCCTTACAGTCCAGGTCGAGCCAGCAGGCCGAGGAGCGTCGCAGGCTGAACGAAGAGTGGTTGGCCGTTCGAGCCGCACTCCAGCAGCGAGACCAGTGCCCCCGCTGCGGGCGGCCACTATCCGAACATGACTAGTCGGGCGGGCATTAGCGGGGGGCACCGGTCGGGCCCGAGACGTGGGTGGCGTCGCGGACGGTGCCGACGTATTCCTCGACCAGATCCTCCAGGGCGACGACTCCCTTGGTGTTCCCGCCGGGCCCCACGACACGAGCGAGGTGGCTGCCAGAGCGGCGCAGCAGGGTCAGCGCCTCGTCGAGCTTGGCGGTGGCGGGCATCTCGGGCAGCGGGCGCGCGCTGCCCGGCGGCACCGGTGTGTCCGGTGCTCTCCCCAGCAGTTCGAGCACGTCTTTGACGTGCAGATAACCCACCAATTGCCGGCCAGTGCACAGCGGGAAGCGAGAAAAACCGGTCTGGGCCACAGCGCGCTCGATGTCGCCCAGGGTGGGCTCGGCGGGAACCGTGGTCAGTCCGGAGAGGGGGATGAGCACGTCGGCGACGGTCCGCGTTCTCGTGGCCAAGGTTTGCGTCAGCCTGCGGTGCTCGTGGCTGTCCAGCAGTCCCGCGCGGCTGGAGTCGGCGATCAGGTTGGCCAGCTCGTCGGGACTGTAGGCGCTGGACAGCTCGTCGCGGGGCTGCACGCCGAAGAGCCGCAGTACCAGCCGTGCGGCCCGGCTGAACAGGGCGATGACCGGTCGCGTCGCCCGCATGAAGAGGACCAGCGGGGGCACCATCCACAGCGCGGTGCGCTCGGGACCCGCGATGGCGATGTTCTTGGGCACCATCTCGCCGAGCAGGATGTGCGCCACCGTGACGATGCCCAGCGAGATGACGAGGGCTGCGGTGTGCAGCACCGCGTCGGGTATCCGGAGCGGGCTGATCAGCCACTCAAGCTGCTCGGCGAGCGCGGGCTCACCGAGCGAACCCAGCCCCAGGGAGCTGACGGTGATCCCGAGTTGCGCCGCGGCCAGCATCAGCGGCAGCCTCTCGCCGGCCTGGATCACCGTGCCAGCTCGCTGCACCCCGCGCTTGGCCATTGCCTCCAGCCGGTCTCGCCGCGCGCTGATCAGGGCGAATTCGGCACCGACAAAGAACGCGTTACCGGCCAGCAGGACGACCGCGACGAGCAGTGCGGCGGCACTCACGGGCTCACTCGCCCAGCCCGCGCGGTCCGGGTGAGCCGGAGATCCGCGATGCGGCGGCGGTCCATCCGAATCACGGTCAGCCGCCACCCGTCGAGCTCGACCTCAGCGCCGACATCGGGGATGCGGCCCAGCTGGTGCAGTACGAGCCCGGCCACGGTCTCGTAGTCGCCCTCGGGCATCACGAACCCGACAGCATCGGCCACCTCGTCCGCGCGGAGCAATCCGGAAATGATCCAACTCCGCTCGTCCAGTGGCTGGACCTGCGAGACCTCCAGCCGATCGTGCTCGTCGCGAACGTCACCGACGATCTCCTCCACCAGGTCTTCGAGGGTGACGATGCCCGCGGTACCGCCGTACTCATCCACCACGATCGCGACTTGGAGACCTTGGCCGCGCAGCGCCTCGAGCAGCGCGTCGCCGTCCAGCGAGCTCGGCACCGTCGGGACCGGGCTCGCCAGGGCGCCGACCTGGGACACGGCGCGCTGGCCAGCTGGCACCGCGAAGGCCTGCTTGACGTGCACCACGCCGCGCACATCGTCAAGATCGCTGCCGTAGACCGGGAAGCGCGAGAATCCGGTCCGCCGCGCGGCGTCCACCAGGGCGAGTACCGGTGTGTCCGCCGCAAGCGCTTGCACCCGCACCCGGGGGGTCATCAGCTCCTCAGCGGTGCGCTCGCCAAAGCGCAGCGAACGATCCAGCAGGGTTGCGGTCGCCTCGTCCAGCGTGCCGTGCTGGGCGCTGCTGCGAACCAAGGAACCGAGCTCCCTCGGGGAGCGTGCGGAGCGTAAGTCCTCGGCCGGTTCGATGCCCAGCCGGCGGACGATCCAGTTCGCCGCCCCATTCAGCGCGCAGATCAGCCACCGGAACGCGATCGAGAACGCGGTGAGTACCCCAGCGACCTGCCGGGCCGTTCGCAGCGGACGGGAGATGGCCAGATTCTGCGGGACGAGCTCACCGAACACCATGGACAATGCCGTGGCTAGCGCTAGTCCGATCCCCCAAGACACCCCGCTCGCCACACTCGCGGGCAGCCCGATGGCGTGCAGGCCGGGCCAGACCAACTCGGCGATGGCCGGCCCGGCCAAGTACCCGGTGAGCAGCGTGGTGATCGTGATGCCGACCTGCGCGCCGGAGAGCTGGAAGGACAGCGTGCCCCGAGCGCGCTGGACCTGGCGAGATCGACGGTCGCCGACCTGCGCCGCGTGCGCGTCGACAGTGCTGCGTTCCAAGGTGGTGAGGGCGAACTCGCCCGCGACGAAGACGAAGGTGCCCGCGGTCAGCGCGGTCAATCCGAACAGGCTCCAGAACAGATCCCCGATGCCGCGCAGGACATCCATCACATCGCCCACATCGTCCGCCGGGTGCGAGTTCGGTCGATTCTACGGGCGCACGGGGTACTGTCGAGCACAATCGTGCCAGGGCGCGGCCATTCGGGCTAACGTGTCTCTTCGTGCGGATCGGCATTCTGGGAGGGTTCGGCTGGCGCCTTGGCGCCCCGTTCGACGATGCCCTCCAGCGGTTGGCAACCGAGTTGGGTCGCCGCTGCTGGGGCATGGTGCTCGGGGTTCCCGGGCCGGTCGCGTTCCACGACATCGGCCCCGGGGCCGATGTCGTCGAGGTGCTCCCCCGAGGCGCTGAGCCGGGCAGTTGTGCCACCGACCGGCGCGCGGTGGACGGGCCGGTCGGACGGATGGACGCGGTGCGGCTGCTGTCCGACGCGGTCGTGCTGCTGCCCGGTGGGATCGACGTCCTGGCCGACCTGCTCGCGCTGCTCACCGAGCAGGCGCTGGGGCTGAGCGATAAACCGTGCGGTGTACTTGACCCGGACGGCTTGCTCAACCCGCTGGCCGAACAGCTTGCCGCGTTGGACCGCGCGGGCCTGCCCTCGGCGCCGCTGCTGCGGGCGGAGGATCCCATCCAGCTGCTGGACCAACTCGCGGCCTGGCGGCCCGATGGTGGTGGCGAGGTGCATGAGGAGGTCGCCTGGCTGCGGATCAACGACGCCAGCCTAACGCTGCTCCCGAGCTCGGCGGGGCTGGGTCTGCCCGGCGGCCCGCGCGGGCCGGGGGAGCGCGGCGCCGTGGCGCTGTGCCGGTTGATGGCGCAGCGCTGGTCGGTGCTATTGCGCCCGGAACAACTGCGCCCGGTGGCCGCGCTGATGGTGCCTGACGGTAGCGGCGGCTGGCGGCGGGTGAGCTGCTACCGGGCGCGGGGTCCGCAACCGGTCGTGCCCGGAGCCGTGTCGCACCTCCTGGGGGAGACGACGGCCTGCGAACCGGTAGCCGCGGCGCTGCAGGATCTGCTTCGTCGCGGCCGGGTCCGCTGATCTCCCGTCGCGGCCAGCCGGGTCACCAGCCGCCGGGCAGCGGGCGGCCCTCGGCGAAACCAGCCGCCGACTGCACCCCGATCACGGCTCGCTCAGACAGCTCCGGCAGCGTCCGGGCACCGGCGTAGGTGCAGGCGCTGCGCACTCCGGCGCAGATGTAGTCGATGAGGTCCTCCACCCCGGACCGGTGGGGGTCGAGGTACATCCGGGCAGTCGAGATGCCCTCCTCGAACAGTGCCTTGCGAGCTCGGTCGAAGGTGTCGTCACGGCTGGTGCGAGCGGCGACGGCACGCTTGGAGGCCATCCCGTAGGACTCCTTGTAGGGCCGGCCGGTCTCGTCGTGCCGCAAGTCCCCCGGCGACTCGTAGGTGCCCGCGAACCACGAGCCGATCATCACGTTCGCCGCTCCGGCGGCCAGCGCCAGCGCGACGTCTCGCGGGTGGCGCACCCCTCCATCGGCCCAGACGTGGCCACCGGCCGCGCGGGCCGCGGCGGCGCACTCGGCCACCGCGGAGAACTGCGGCCGGCCGACTCCGGTGAGCATCCGGGTGCTGCACATCGCACCCGGACCTACCCCGACCTTGACGATGTCGGCCCCGGCCTCGAGCAAGTCGCGGGTGCCCTGCGCGGAGACCACATTCCCGGCCACCACCGGCACGCCCGGGCCGTGTGCGCGGACCGCGCGCAGCGCGTCGAGCATCTTGCGCTGGTGGCCGTGTGCGGTGTCGACGACCAGCACGTCGACGCCCGCCGCGAGCAGTGCTTCGGTCTTAGCGCTGACGTCGCCGTTCACTCCCAGCGCCGCGGCCACCCGCAGCCGGCCATCGGCGTCGCGCGCGGGGGAGTACAGCTCGGCACGCAATGCCCCGGTGGGGGTCAGCACCCCGACCAGGCGGCCCTGGCCGTCCACCGCGAGCGCCAGCTTCTGGTGGCGGTGATACAGCTGATCGAAGACCTTGCGCGGTTCGGTATCGGCGGACACCACGACCAGATCGGTCTGCGCCACCTCAGCGAGCCGGGTGAACCGGTCCACTCCGGTCAGTTCGGCTTCGGTGACCAGGCCCACCGGAGCGCCCGCGCTATTAAGCACCACCACGGCCTCGTGCGCCCGTTTGGGCAGCAGGTTGACCGCGTCGGCAACGGCGTCTGTCGGGCCCAGGGTGAGCGCGGTATCCAGCACCAGGTGCCGCGATTTCACCCAGGCCACCGTCTCCGCGACCACCAGTGGGTCCACGTCCTGGGGCAGCACCACCAGCCCGCCCCGGCGGGCCACCGTCTCCGCCATCCGGCGCCCCGCTACCGCGGTCATGTTGGCGACCACCAGCGGGATGGTGGTCCCCGACCCGTCCACCGTAGACAGCTCCGCGTCGAACCGGGACGCCACCTCTGACCGCGACGGCACCAGGAACACATCGTCATAAGTCAGCTCGTACCCGGCTCCCCGACCATCAACAAACCGCACCTCAGCGACGTTACCCGCCACTGCGGGTCAGGGCTGGGGAGTGTCCCCGCGCAAGCGGCGGGCTAGGGGCTCGCGACCCAGCGGCTGTGTCAGGTCATCGGTCGGCGGGGTTGGCGGGATCGGCGCAACCGTGGGTGCGTCGGCGGTGAGCGTGATGGGTTGCCCGTGGTGGCTCAGCGCCAGGTCGGCACCGTCCAGCAGCTGATACTCCGCTTGCCCCGGGGTGATCTGCACCCGCAGCAGCCGCCCACGCCAACGCAACCGGAAGGTGATCTTGTTTAACGCCTCGGGAAGCCGAGGCGCGAAAGCCAGGCCTCCGTCATCACGATGCCGCAGCCCGCCGAACCCGGCCACCAGCGCCGACCAGGCACCGGCCAGCGACGCGACGTGCAGGCCCTGGTCGGTGTTGTGCGCCAGGTCCGCCAGATCCACCAGCGCGGTCTCGCAGAGGTAGTCATAAGCCAGGTCGAGGTGCCCGGTCTCGGCCGCCAGCACCGCCTGGGTGGCCGCGGACAACGACGAGTCGCGGACGGTGATCCGCTCGTAGTAGGCGAAGTTCCGGGCCTTCTGCTCGGCGGTGAACGCCTCCGGGCACAGGTGCATGGCCAGCACCAGGTCAGCCTGCTTCACCACCTGCTTGCGGTACAGGTCGAAGTAGGGGACGTGCAGCAGCAGCGGGTACTGATCCGGCGCCGTGCCGGCGAAATCCCAGACCGCGTGCTCAGTGAAGCCCTCCGCCTGCGGGTGCACACCGAGTTTCTCGTCGTAGGGCACGACCATCTCGGCCGCCGCGTCCCGCCAGGACGCGGCCTCCTCGGCGTCGACGCCCAGAGCGGCCGCCTGCTCCGGGTGCCGCCCGGCGGCGTCGGCCGCGGCCCGCAGGTTCCGCCGCGCCATCAGGTTGGTGTAGACGTTGTTGTCGGCCACTGCGCTGTACTCGTCCGGCCCGGTGACGCCGTCAATGCGGAAGCCGCCCTGCGCGTCGCGATGGCCCAGCGAGCACCACAGCCGCGCCGTCTGCACCAGCAGCTCCAGCGTGACGTCGCGCTCGAAGTCGGTGTCGCCGGTCGCGGTCACATGGCGGATCGC
>JBOHFY010000394.1:0-3276 GCA_050699895.1 Pseudonocardiaceae bacterium | reverse complement strand
CGTCCACCACGCCGCCGTCCTCGGCGCAACACAGGGTGTACTGGGCCCGCCCCGGACCGATCTTGGCGAGGTCGGCGGTGAAGCAGGAGTTGACGAGCTCCGCAGCCCCCGGACCGATGATGCTGATCTTCCCCAGGTGCGTGACGTCGAACACGCCGACGGCCTGGCGCACCACGGTGTGCTCGGCGACGACACCTCCGCCGGGGTAGCTGATCGGCATCTCCCACCCGCCGAACGCCCCCAGGGTGGCGCCGGCCTCGACGTGGCAGCTGTACAGGGGTCCGCGGTGCGGATCGGTACTCACGGCTATGGAACGCTACCTCTAGTGGCAGCGGTCACCGCGCCGGCGTCCGAAGCAAGCCCGAAGTATTCCGGCCAGCTGGCCAGATCAGCGAGGAGATCACCGTGACCACCCCGACGCTGCACCTCACCGATGCCGCGGTGACCACCGCGGCCGTCGATGCCCTGGTGGTGGGGACCATGTCCGGCGATGAGGGCCCCCGGCTCCTCCCCGGTGGTGAAGAGGTCGACGCGGCGTTCGGCGGCGCGCTCACCGACCTGTTGTTCCTGCTGGGGGGACGAGGCAAGGCCGACGAGGTGATCAAGGTGCCCACTGGCGGAGCTATCAAGGCGCCGCTGCTGGTCGCCACCGGCCTCGGCGCGGTCGAGGGCCAGCCCACCAGCGAGCAAGTGCGCCGAGCCGCTGGGGCAGCCTCCCGGGCGCTGTCGGGCACCTCTCGGGCGATCACCACGTTGTCCCGGATCGACTTGGCCGCCGCCGCGGAGGGCACCGTGCTGGGTAGCTACGCGTTCACCGCCTACCGGTCCCGCAACGGCGACGAACCGCTGGGCCAGATGGACCTGTGGGTGCCCTCCGCTGGCGACGCCGCGGCACAGCGGGTCCTGGCCAGGGCTATCGCCATCGCCGAAGCGGTCGCGGCCGCGCGTGACCTGGTGAACACACCGCCCAATGACCTCTATCCGGCCTCGTTCGCTGACCGCGCCGTCACGATGGCGCAAGCGGCCGGGCTGCGCACCGAGGTGCTTGATGAGAAGGCGCTGCGGCGCGAGGGTTACGGCGGCATTCTCGGCGTCGGCGGCGGTTCGTCGCGCCCGCCGCGGCTGGTCCGGCTGCATTACACTCCACCCGCGCCGAGAGCGAAAATAGCTCTGGTCGGCAAAGGGGTCACCTTCGACACCGGCGGGATCTCGATCAAGCCGGCCGCGAAGATGGAAGAAATGACCATGGACATGGCGGGTGCGGCCGCCGTAGTCGTCACCGCGGTGCTCGCCGCCCGGCTGGAGCTCCCGGTGGAGGTGATCGCCACCGTGCCGATGGCCGAGAACATGCCCTCGGCCACCGCGTACCGGCCGGGGGACGTCCTGACGATGTACGGCGGCACCACTGTCGAGGTGCTCAACACCGATGCCGAGGGGCGGCTTATTCTCGCCGACGCACTGGTCCGGGCGGCGCAGGACGCCCCGGACTACCTCATCGACACCGCCACCCTGACCGGCGCCCAGGTCATCGCGCTGGGCAACCGCACACCGGGGATCATGGGCACCCCCGAGTTCCGCGACCGGGTCACCGCGATCTCCCAGGAGGTCGGGGAGAACGGGTGGGCCATGCCGCTGCCTGACCACCTGCGGTCCGATCTGGACTCCAAGCTCGCCGACATCGCTAACGTGGCGAGCCACCGCTGGGGCGGCATGCTTGCCGCCGGGGTGTTCCTGTCCGAGTTCGTCCCGGACGACATCGCCTGGACGCATCTGGACATCGCGGGCCCGGCTTACAACACCGGCTCGCCGTGGGGATACACCGGCAAGGGCGGCACCGGGGTGCCGGTACGCACCTTGGCCGCGGTCCTCACCGACATCGCCGAACGGGGCTGAGGGGCTAGTCGCGGTCGCGGAGAATACGCTGGCGGGCGGTGTAGTCCCGCATCCGCTGCGGGTATCCGATCAGAACCACGTCATAGACCGGGATCCTCAGCCTCTTGCCCAGCCGCCGGGCGCCGTGACCACCATTGATCCTGCGGCGGGTCCACTCGCCATCGTGCGCGACCAGCACGACGGTGGTCTCAGTAACTGTGGTGCGGGGCTCGACAAACGCCTCTACTCCCCGATGGGCCTCGGCCCACCGCACGAGATAGTCGAAAGCGGCGCGTCCGGTCCCTGGGCGCCACCGGCCCTGGAACCAATCCAGCACACCCAACTCGACACCTCCTTCGCCACTGGCTTGCCCGGCGATCCTGCCAGCTCACTGCACGTGCCAGGGCAATCACTCCACAGCTACCGCGCGGCACTGGGCTACCTCGCCCACGTCGCCAGCGCGCCGGGCGTGGTGACAAGATGGCCGTGGCGCCCAACCCCACATTACCGACATTTGCTTGAGGAGCGTCTCAGTGACCAGCACGTCAGCAACGGATGCCGCCGCGGATCTGGTGATCCTCGGTGGCGGCTCGGGCGGTTACGCCTGCGCGCTGCGCGCCGCACAGCTGGGTCTGTCCGTCATCCTGGTGGAGCAGGACAAGCTGGGCGGCACCTGCCTGCACCGGGGTTGCATCCCGACCAAGGCACTGCTGCAGGCCGCCGAGGTGGCCGACGCCGCCCGGAACGGCCATCAGTTCGGAGTGAAGACCGCGCTCGAGGGCATCGACATGGGTGGGGTCAACAAGTACAAAGATGGCGTCGTCGCCAAGATGTTCAAGGGCCTGCAGGGCTTGGTGGCCTCCCGAGGAATCAGGTATGTCGAAGGCACCGGAAGGTTCGTCGCTCCGCATGCCGTGGACGTCGACGGGCAGCGCTACACCGGGCGCGCCGTCGTGCTGGCGACCGGTTCCTACGCCAAGTCCCTGCCCGATCTGGAGATCGGTGGCCGGTTCATCACCAGTGATCAAGCGCTGAACCTGGGCTACCTGCCTGAGCGCGTGGTGGTGCTAGGCGGCGGTGTGATCGGAGTCGAGTTCGCCAGCGTATGGCGCTCCTTCGGCGCCGAGGTAACCGTCGTCGAGGCGCTGCCCCGGCTTGTCCCGGCTGAGGACGACTTCTGCTCCAAGCAACTGGAACGAGCCTTCCGCCGACGAGGAATCACGTTCAAGACGGGGGTACGGTTCACCGGCGCGAACCAGTCCGACTCCGGAGTCATGGTGAGCGTGGAGTCCGGTGAGCAGTTCGAAGCCGATCTGCTGCTGGTCGCTGTCGGCCGGGGACCCAACACTGCGGACGCTGGGTACGCCGAGGCCGGCGTGCGGATGGAACGCGGCTTCGTGCTCA
>JBOHFY010000393.1:0-5653 GCA_050699895.1 Pseudonocardiaceae bacterium | reverse complement strand
GCCCCGGTTCTTGATCTCCGACAGGACGCGCATCCAGTACTTCGCGCCCTCCCCGTCACCGTGCTCCCCGGCCCATAACCCCAGGATGTCCCGGGTTCCCTCGACCGTGACCGCGAGCGCGACGTAGATCGGCCGGTTCGCCACACTGCCGTCACGGATCTTGACGTTCACACAGTCGATGAAGACCACCGGATACACCGCATCCAGCGGGCGGCTCTGCCAGGCCGCCATCCCCTCCATCACCCGGTCGGTGATCACCGAAATGGTCTGTTTCGACACGTCCGCGCCGTAGATCTCGGCCAAGTGCGCGGAGATCTCCCCGTGGGTCAACCCCTTCGCCGACAACGAGATCACCAGATCATCGATCCCGGACAGCCGGCACTGGCGCTTGGCCACGATCACCGGCTCGAACGTGGACTCCCGATCCCGCGGGACCTCGATCTCCACCGGGCCGGCCTCAGTCACCAGCGTTTTCGACCGCGTCCCATTCCGCGAGTTCCCGCCATTCCGGCCAGCCGGATCGTGCTTACCGTAACCAACATGATCGTCCATCTCGCCCTCCAGGGCGGACTCGAACACCACCTTCGACAACCGGGCCAGCAAGCCACCCTCCCCGGTCAACTTCACCCCCTCGGCCCGCGCCCGCTGGGTCAACTGCCGTACCAGCGCCTCGTCCACGCCGCCCACCGGCTCGGCCGACACATCCATCGCCACCACAGTCACAGGTGCCTCTTCCGTCTCAGGAGTTACACCGTTGATCTTACAGTCCCGGTCAGCGCGCGCAGGCGGCGCAGTACTTCCGCAGCGTCGAGCGCTTGGGTGATGGCGTGGAGGTCGGGGCTGCGGGTGGAGCCGGTGAGGGCGACGCGGATGAGTTGGGATGCCTCGCGGATCGAGCCGGGGTAGGCGTCGGGGTTTTTCTTGCTCGGCGACGGCTTCTGGTACGGTTTTGCGGGCGGTGTCGGGTAGTGCGGTGGTTTGGTCGGCTGTGAGTGTTTCGGGGGAGTTTTGGTTGAGTAATGCTTGGCTGTGTGTGGGATGTCGCCGGTGCGGGTTTCCTGCGAGTCGTGCCAGATGGCGAGCAGTGCCGCCCGGCTTGGTTCGGCGCCTTCGATCGCGGCGATGAGAGTAGCCAGTTGGGCGACCCGTAGACTGTGTTCGGCGACGGATTCGGGGTCTCGGACTCCGAGGTGCTACGCCATCACCACTGCCGCGCAGCCTCCATAACTCGTCGTGGTTGCTCGGGAAAGTTTACCTCGTCAAAGAGCACCCATTCGGCAACCGTGACCGCATAGAGGCGAGTGGGTATCTCGCCGCGCGCCAGTTTCTCTGGATGCAGGGCTGCTTCCGCGCGAGGCCAGCGTGCCACGAAGGCCGCCACTTCACCATCGATCCCACACGTTGGCAGTTCATGTGCGACTCCGGTAAAGGTAACGCCGCGTACGGTCTGCCCCAGACCTTCCAGCGGGACAGCGATAATGCCGCCAGCGACCCGGCCGTCGACGCGGACGTTCTGGCTGTGCTGGCGGTTGTATCGAGAGATGAAGCGAAGAACATCCGGCGCGAAATGAGCATCGTACCAGACGTTACAGACCGCGGGCGAACCATCACTGTTCAGACTGGCGAGCTGCATCACCTTCCCCGCCTGCACGTAGTGTTCAAGCAGCGCTCGTTCGTTCGGCATCAGGTGGATTCCTCAGTGGCCGCGGCAAGGGCCAGTTGCGATGGTCGAAGTGACGCAAGCAGTTCGCGCCAGCCGCGAATGGCTCCGTGGTTTGACGGGCCAAGCAGCGTTGGTCGCAACGCGACAAGCCTCCTGAATCTCACCCGCTTGCGCAAGAGCGCTCGCCTGCTCGAAGCGGACCAATGCTGGTTCTGTCGTCTCACTGAAATCGTAGAGAGTAATTGCGCGTTCGGCTGCCGCAGAAGCCTCTTCCGCGCGCCCCAGCTCGACTAGCCCACGCGCCTCGTAGAACGCCAACTTTTCGGGTAGGAACGAGAAGATGCCGGGCTGCACCAGGCCGGAGGGGGAAGCGTCCAGCGCTTTATTGCTTTTGCTTATCGCCGACTCGAACAAGCCGCGGTCACCGAGCATGGCGTGCGCTTTGGCTTTGAAACCCCACAGCCACGCAATAGCGGGGGATGCGGCGTGCTTAGTTTCGAGTCGCGGATCGACAGTGGCGAGGACGGCTCGTGGGTCCGGCGTGTAAGTCGCCAAGTACGTGTGTCCAGCCATGGCGATATCCGCCAGGTACTGATCTCCCGCCTCCAGCGCCGCCCGGCGCGCGACCGTGTACCAAGTATGGGCAAGCGAAAATTGACCCTCGTTGAACAGGATTTCACCCATGACGGTCGCGTACATCGCCGCGCAACGCACGATTTCGCGCCGCGTCGTACACGTCTGCTTCTTGGCCGTCAGCTTACGCGCCTCGCGGAAACGCATCAGCGTCTCCTCGACAAGTGTTGCCGGCGGGACCCGCACCACACGCACACCAAGGCCCGCCGCCTCTCGTTGCAGATCGGCCAGCCGAGCCGGGCTCACGGTGGTCGCGTCCAGCGCCTTGTGCATGCGAGCTGGTTCATCCCACAGGCGGTCAAACAACACACCCGCCGTAGCTGTTCCACCGAACTGGAATAACCGTCGTCTCCTCGTAACGCTCTCCTCATCTTGCGCCGCACCCTGCTCAGGTGGGCTGTACGGAGTAAACAGCTCCATCACCGTCCGGCCAGGAAACATACGTTCCAAGACCCGGCAGTGGTTGGGATGCGGTGTGGTCTTCACCCGACCGGATAACCACCGCTGGTACTGCTCCCGACCCGGTGCCGTCGCGACCAGAGCCGGATCAATACGCCGAGCGGCCTTCTCGTACTCACGGCAGAAGACCGGGTAGGGCTGCATGTGGCGCTCGGTCAGGAGCACCTTGAGCAGCGTTGGCGCTTCGGCCATCAACGCCTCCAGTCATCGACACCTCAGCAGCCATACCAGAGTAACCGGTCGTGACGGCTGTACAACGCTCCGGACAGACGGTGAGCCCCGTCTGGTGCGCTTATGCCGTCAAGAAGCCACCGAGAAGACCAGTCATGTCGTCTCCGTGACCTACCGACATCAGGTGCAGAGCGGGCACGCTCGCAGAGCACCGGGGCGGGTGCTGCGACGCCGCCCGCCTCGGTGCCACACAACAAGGTAAGACCCCTAGATCGCCGGCCGGCCGCTGGCTGAGCGCTGACCCCCGACTCCGGCTCCCGGCGACCAGTCGGCCACCCAGCCATCGACCCCGAGGTGACATCCACCATGCCCATCCCGGCACCACTGGCCGCCAACCCCCCGCGCGACGCCGACGGCACCCTTATTCCCCTGCGGAGCCGGGTCGTACAGGTCGCGGCGGACAAGGCCTACGGGGCTCTACCGTCTCGGTTGCACCAGTACGGCCAAGTCGTCGGCCAGGGCGCCGACCTGCTATACGTGCGCTTCGACCACGAGTACTACTTGGCCAGCCTGCGGCCCCACCTCGTGCGCCTGGTGAAAGCGCCGGACGCCTGCTGGTGCCGACCACAGGCGCCACCCGGCACGGGACCGACCCGAGGGCATCGACCGCACCGACGCGCCGCGCTCGTTTTGTCGCCGGGGCCGAGGTTCGGTGGCGGCCATGACGCGGGTCCCGTTGGCCGGTGCTGAGGTGTCTGAGTGGGTCGCGCTGCGCCGGGTCGGCGGCGGTGGCGTAACGAAGGTGGGTGACCACTGGCTGGAGAGTGGTGATCAGGTGCCGGATTATGTCGCGGGCGCGCTCGCCGGGTTGCTTGCCGGTGGGTTGGTGATGCTGGTCGACCCGGATCCAGACCCGGATCCGGGGGCCGTGGCCCGGGTGGCGCTCACCAACACCGGGGCCGATCGCTATGAGTGGCTGTGCCAGCAGGTCCTGCTGCTGCCCGGCGCCCAGTTCATCGACCTGTACCGCCGGTTCGTGGACGAGGACCCCGACCCGGTCGGCGGCACGGCGCTGCTCGACTGAGCAGCGCAAACTCCAGGGCCTGACCGCTCGGGCAAGCGCGCACATCAACTGCGAACCGCTGCGCTCCGACACCGGCCGCGCCTTCGGCGGCATGTCCTGTCCTCGACCGTCGATGAGCCCGAAGCCTTCGCCCGCAGGATCACCTACCTGTTGCGTGACCCTAATTTCGTCGGGCGCCCCCGCGTCTGTGCGTCCCGCCTGCGGCACGTGCGAGCGCTGCAAGACTGGGAGCGCGGTCGCCCGAACTGTGGCGTGCGCCTACGCGCCTGAGGGCGGAACGCGATGACCAACGGCGGCATTGGACGCTCTGATCCGTCGCTTGACGACTACCGGACGTGTCAAGTTTGCTGTTCGAAGCAACGTCACAGCGCTGACTTGACGGACCGTCTTAACATTGACAAACTGACTCCTTGTAAGACTTGATTGATGATTTTGATCGCCAGTTGACAGCGAGGAGACTGTGGTGACCGAAGCGCCGGACGACTCGGAGATCATCAGTAGCCGAACTGGTACCGGGCTGATGAAGTTCTTCGATGTCAAGGTCAAGAAACACGAGCTTCCGGGGAGCGTGGTCAGCCCACTGCGCTCGGCGTCCAAGCGGATACTGGAGGTCGAGGACGACCCACACGGCGTCGACCTCACGAACCTGGATGTCGACCGTCTCATCAGCCGTTTCCGTATCAAGAACCGTGCGGAGCTGACGGATGTGAGTTTCGCGGCGTACGAGAGCCGCTTCCGCCGGGCCCTCCGCATGTATCTCAGGTGGCTTGATAATGATCCTAACTGGGCCGGCAAGGTTCGGTCGAACCGTGGCGGTACCGCGAAGACCGGCAAGACGACCAGGAACACTCGGTCGACCTTGGAGCAGGCGCCTGCCGATCAGGAGTCGAACGCGGCCGGGAGGAACGCGGCTCACGCGGACAGCCGGCCTGAGCTCTTCGACTATCCCGTGGCCCTCGTGGACTCCAACGTCACGGCGATCTTGCGGTTGCCCAGGACGTACACGACGGGCGATGCGGCCCGAATGGCCGCCTTGATCAATGCGCTCGCCGTTCCGTCCGATACCTTCTCGTCGTCGTCCCGTGACGCCTGAGCATCGGATCGCTCGTGCACACCGCTCTCGCCCCCGGATGGAGCGGCGTCGTTCTGTTCTTGCTCGTTTTACTGGGTCGGCCGCTGCGGATGTTGGTGATGAGGGTGGCGTTCCAGGCGTACCGCGTTCCTCAGGAGGAGCAGGTGGAGTGGGCGCTGAAGGAGTCGAAGCGAAACGGCACGCTCGACCTTGCGCGGGGTTTCTGGAACCGGCAGTCGCAGCGGCGCCGGAACGGCGACGTGGCCCCAGTGAAGCGGTTCCGCGCGCCTCGCACCGCTGGTGCCGACGAGGATGCAGCCTAGCCGGTCAGCGCGCGCAGCCGGCGCAGTACTTCCTCGACGCCGAGCGCTTGGGCGACGGCGTGCAGGTCAGGGCTGCGGGTGGAGCCGGTGAGGGCGACGCGGATGAGTTGGGATGCCTCGCGGATCGAGCCGGGGTAGGCGTCGGGGTTTTTCTTGTAGTCCTTGGCGCTCGCCGCGAAGCCATGCTTCGCGGCGAGCTCGCGGATCTGGTTGAACCATTCCTGAGGCTCGTTCAGGTGCTGGTAGCC
>JBOHFY010000392.1:0-14249 GCA_050699895.1 Pseudonocardiaceae bacterium | reverse complement strand
GCCGACCTTGTCGTCATCGAGGACGGCGTAGTCGTTGGTATCAATGTGGGTCTTGCCGTTGTTCTCGATACGCAGCAGGACGAATGACGGGCCGACCAGCCGCGTACCGTTTTCCAGCTGCAACTGCTGCAGTGCTCCCGCGTACTGGGAGTGGACCTCGTCGGTGGCGGTCGTGTCCATCTGTACGCGGTAGCCGAGCCGCTTGCGGCCGACGAAGACGAATTCGTACAGGAAGGCGACAGTCGGGACGACGACACCAAAGGCCGCGAGAGCGACGCCCCACGGAAAGTTGTCCACGACCGCCTCCGCTCCTCTGGAAAAAGAAATAAGGACAATACGAGCAAACACCCGAGCGCGTACCCCCCGCGTAGTACGGCAGTGAATGTTCAGCAGACCTTCACCGACGGTTACGGCATGGTGGCCGCAGCGTGTCCGGGGAACACCAGCGCTTCGACCGACGCCAGTGCGGGGTCTCCCGATCAGACTCCTGGTTCTCAGGTCCACCGACTGGTCAAGCGATCACGGGGAGCAAGAGGCTCCTCGGGGCGCGGCGGATGCGGTTACTGCACGTCGATGAACTCGGCCAGCGTGCGGAGTCCGCGTCGGCCGCGACGGTCGCGGCGCAGCATCTGGCGCACCATGTCGTGGACCCGGTGAGTGAACATGAGCTGTTCCGGCGCGACCGCTTTAGCGGCGGTCAGTGCGCTGAGCGCGTCATCGTCGTGCCGGCGCAGATAATGCGACCAGGCCACAGTGATCAGATGCGAGGCGCGACGCTCGGCCAGCTCAGCAGGCAGTTTGGTGACGTCCACGTGCGCGGCCTGGCGAATAGCATCGATGGGATCACCCAGCTCGGTGGCCAACCACACCCGGTGAATCGCCACATTCGTGGGCCCGAACGCGGTCCATAAATCATTGCGGTCACCAGTGAGCCGCGCGGCCCGGTCACACTCCTGGAGATAGTCGCGTACCGCCCCGTGGTCACCGACAGTTGCCGCGCTCACCGCACTCCGGAGCATCAACGCTCCGTATACCGACGCGTGCTGTGGAGACTGAGCCAGCTGGGGTCGGAGCGCGTCGGCGGTCGCAACCGGAACGTCGATGGCCTCCTGGAGGCGCCCGTTGTGTCGCAGAACCGCCGCCAGTCGCCAGGAGGCCCCGGCGATCAGCAGCTCGTCCTCGCTGCGCTCAGCGGCAGCCATGCAGCGTTCCGCAGCGGCCCACGGCAGGTCCTTCTCACCGATCCGGTCGAACATACTGGAAGTGGCTCGCCAGACCAGGGAGAGCTGGCCGAACGCGCGGCGTTGCCGTTCGCCAGTGCTCGTGTGAGCGGCCTGCCAGGCATCGGCGATCAAGTCGGGGAGCAGCGGACCAAGCTGTGACCAACGTTCGGTCGACCGGCAGACGAACGCCTCGTTGATCCGCACCGCCAGCTCGGTCTGTCCGACCGGCGGTCGGTCGGACAGACCGAGCACTCGCGCAGACCCGTTGTACCGGAACATCGCCGCCTTGATCGCGACAACAGAGTCCGGCGCGGTACCGATCACCGAACCGCGCGACTCCCGACGCCGAGTGGTGAACGCGGCCGGGAGCAGCTTCACCGGATCGATACCCAGCGTCTCAGCGATCGCCACGATGGTGGACAACCGGTCCAGCTCTCTGGCGCCCCGCTCGAACTGGGCAAGCCACTCCACAGTGCGCCCCAGCAGCCCGGCCAGCACCTCCTGGGTGATGCCCTTCCGCCGCCGGTAGAACGCCACCCGCTCCCCGACACTCGCCTCAACACTCAACCGCACAACACCGAGCCTAATCGGGAACACACCCCAAAATTCCGTTGGGCTTGGTGCCTGGAGGTGTCCATAGAGTTCAGCCCCATGCCCGACACCCCTGAGCGCCACACTCACCCCACCGCCTGTCCGAGAAAAGAGGTCAACCAGGCTGACGGCGCGACCCCGGACGCGCCCCGCGCCAACCGCATAACGATCAGCGTCACCCGCGCGGTGCACCGGGGACCGAGAGGCTTCGCCAACCTGGTGGTGGAAAAGCAGGGCGAGGAGATCGTGCTCGACCCGCACGTCACCGGCGAATGCGTCATCATCCTCGACGAGGACGGCGCGACGGAGCTGTTCGAGGTTCTCAGGAGGTAGCTCCGCCGATGAGCGGCGACCACGCCCCACAAGACGAGTAAAGCCCGGCCGGCCGCCGGTTGAGCCTTGCCCCCCGCACTCTGAGCTCCCGGCGGCCGACCGGTTCCACCCCACCATCACCCGACCGAGAGATTCGTGACCGCAGAATGACACGAACGACCGCTGGCTAATACGACAGCCACACTATGTGATCTCGAGCCGTGACTGACAGGACATGATCACGGTTTGTGTGCCGGAAACGACACGAGATGTCGCGGATGGCACATAAAACGCGATCACGGGCCCGACCGGTCAATCAAGCAGGTGTTCACCGGGGATGGCGCGCCGCCCATCACGGTCGGCCAGGGCCCCGGTGATGTGACCGACCCACGCACGGCAAACCAGGTCATCACGCATCGACGTTGCGAGCAGCGGCGGCCTGGGTATAATTGACCTTGATAGTTCGCGAACGACAAGTAGTCCCTGCAGGTACAGTCAGGACTGGTAGCGGCGTTCACGGGCAGTAGGGCGCTGGCCGATATCCGGTGCGCGCAAGCTTCATGCCACCATCACACCGTTGCGCCCCCAAGATGATCGGAAGCGGCACGACCGGTCGTCCGCCAACGCAACAACCGCTTAGATATAGCTGATTTCCGCGTGGCGGGTGCCCGCCGGCAATTGGACGTCTGATCCGAGCGTCGTCGCGGGCATCGCGTCCGCCGTGGCGGCCGTGATGTGACCGAGCCGACAGGGGTAGACGTAGCGCACACCGGGCACGGGCGCGGGGATATCGATGGTGATCAGTTTTGCCGCTTGGTCGTGTCGAAGGGTGTAGCCGAACGGTGTTCCGAAAACGGTCGGGGACTCAGACACGGTAACCGAGTGGCCGCCGTCGCCGCGTAACCAGGCTGGCATGACGCCTGGTGCGATATAAATGTGTGGGTCATCGTCCTCGCCGGCTTCGAAGAAGAGGATGTCGCGCAGCAGCAGGGTGAACTCAGCCGCGGCCCAGCCGTGCGGGATGTCGCCCATGTACCACCAGCGGTCCGGGATCTCAGCGAGGTTGCTGGCGATCGGGTAGGCGTGTTGTTCGTTCCAGGCTCCGGTCGACACCTGCCACGATTGGCTGGCGTCGGCCGGGTTGTCGGTCCGTGAGGTCCTGGCGAATGCCGCGTCGCCGACTGCCCAGGCGAGGCAGGCGTCCATGCGGTCGACGTCGCCGAGTAGCAGGAAAGCATGGGCCAGTTGCAGGGTGAGGTAGGGCCCGTAGGCGTGCCAGGCGGCGTCGTGGCGGAATCCGCCGGTGACGAAGTGCGCCCAGATCGTGTCGAGGGTCATGCGGAACGCCTGGTCGACGTCGGTGCCGAGCTTGGCTCCGTAGTAGAGCCGGGTGGGGTGGAAGTAGCAGAGCGCGCCGATGATGGTGGAGTCCAGCCGTCCGACATCGGCCGGACCGGTGGGTATGAAGGTTTGCCATTGGCCCCGCGCCGCCTGCTGCCCCAGTACCCATCGAATTGACTCGGCGGTCGCGGTCTTCAGGCTGTCGAACGCCGCCCAGAGTTCCGCGATTTCGGGCCGGCCCAGTCGCTCGGCCAGTCGAGCCGCCTCGTAGAGCCCGGCCAGTCCCCATAGGTCGTCCCAGTAGTGCGGCTTGTCTTTGTCGCCGATGTGCTCGGCGCTCCATCCGGAGGGAAGGAGCCCGAATTGGCTACGGTTGTCGCGAATCCACCGGGCGCCATCGGTGACGTAGGGCGCGTACACCTTGGCGCCGAACGCGGCCCCGGCTCCCTGGATGCGGTCGAATCGGCCGAACGCCCAGAGTACCTCGCCGTTCGCGTCCCATTCTTGGTCGTTGCGTTCGTGGTCGCCGCCGAAGAAGCCGTGCTCGTTGACAGCTCCGATTGTGTTGTCACCGGTGTTGAATACGGTGGGGTAGTACTGGCCGAACTGGGTCCCCGCCAATCCTGAGTCGCCGGCCAGCGCGCAGGCGATGCCCTCCACGGAGGAGTCGCGAATCCAGAACGAGTCGTAGATGGTCGGCCCGGGGTGAATGACACCGTGGTCGGCCAGGATCAACAGGTCGGCCCGGCAGGAGCGGTACAGGTCGAACAGGTGCGCTACCACGGGTGGCAGGCTGGCCTGCAGGCCCGAGCCGTTCAGCTTGCCCTGCCAGAAAGCCAGGTTGGCCGCGTCAAGGTCGGACGCCGGCGGCGCCGCGAGTTCAGCGAAATCACTCGGGTCACGGAAGTCGTCAACCGGCAACCGCAGGTCGAGGGTGAACTGACCGCCGGCCGAGAGGTCGAACGGCCAGCGGAACGCCGCTGTGCACAGGCCCGCGGTGCTGTCATGCGAGGTGTCGGCGCCGTTGAGGGCGCGGCCAGCCGCCAGGTCCGCGAAGGGGTTGGTGGCCAGGTACTGGTCGGGGTCCCACGAGCCGTTCGGATTGCCATACAGCCCGTAAGAGGCGGGCGCGGTGTCGAAGACCGGCCCGGAACCGGTGTTGGTTTCCAGCCGCCGGTCCGCGGGCAGGTAGCGCAGGAAGCTCAACTGGGAATCGGCCAGGTAGCGGCCGGCCCGGTCGTGGCGGACGAACCCGCTGGGCTTGATCGGGCTGACGGCCACCCCGAGCCAACCTTTGGTAGCGCCGGTCGCGGTGACAGTGCGGCGGTTCAGCACGATCGAGCGCTGTCGTAACCCGACGGTGGTACCGAGGGTCCGCTGGGTGAGTTGGACTCCCATCGGTGGGCGGTAAGTCGTGGTCATGATGGGCAGGTAGCCGTCCTGGCGGTGCTGCTCCACCGCGGGCGAGGTGCTGCCGGGCTCCAGCCATTGGGGCAGGTGCAGCCCGCCGGCCGCGTCCATGAGGAAGAACGACACGGCGTAACGCTCATAGACTGGCTCGATCTCACCGGCTTGACCGATCAGGCTTTCCTGCGATGCATCTTTGACTCCGACCATGCCCCAGTAGCGATACAGAGCGTTCGAGGACAGCGCTGCCTCCTTGGAGTCGAACAGACCGCTGTCGAACCCCTCGATCCACCGGCGAAACGTCTGCTGCAACCACCAGGGCAGCGGGTAGGGCGAGCGGCGGGCCCACGCCCGCCACATCACCTCGTAGAACATCCACTCGTGCGGCAAGGCCACGCCGACCGCCTTTCAGCTCAGCTCGAGGTCGCCGGAGTGGCGTCGGAGAACGATGGTCCGCTGCGGCCGTGCCGCAGTCCAAGAGTTGCTGCGGCGGTCACACCACACACAATAACCGCTGGTGGGAGCCGACACGAGGACTCGAACCCCGAACCTACCGCGCACTACCCACACTCCGGTGCGACGGCGACGCAGTAGCGTCTCGCCGGGGTCCAGCTGGGTCGCGGTGTCAGCGCGAGGCGCTACTGGTGCTGGCCACCGGCACGCTACCGGCGCGTCCGTCACCGTCGAGCAGGGTCAGGTCGTACTCGAGCGGCACGGCTCCGGAGAGGGTCACCGCGCGGGCGACCGGGCGGTATCCGGCGGCGCTGGCGGACAGGGTGTAGGAGCCCTCGGCGAGGCCGGTGAACTCATACCGCCCGTCTGCGGCGGTGAGGATTGTGGCGAGCACCTCGCCCTGGACCTCGATGAGGATGACGCGCACCCTGGGCAGGCCCGCTGGCGATCCGGCCAGGCGAGCCACTCCGGCCAGCGACCGGCCATCGGTCTGGCGCACGTGCCTACTCAGCGGGCTGGTGCGAGCTACCGACCCACGGTCTCGATCAACGTCAACGAGGGCGGGCGCCGGTTGTGGCCGGGGGTCTCCGGCTCGGTGTTTTGCGGTGCCCTTCCCGCCGCCCGCGAGCTCACGCGGCGCTAGCGGTGCGGGTTCGACGCGCAGCACCATCGCGAGCCAGGTGGGCAGCCACCAGTTCCACCGCCCGAACAGGCTCACCAACGCGGGCACCAGCAGCGCCCGCACCACGGTGGCGTCGACGAGGATGCCCGCCCCCAGTGCGGTGCCCAGCACCTTGACGTCGGTGCCGGGGGCCGAGGCCAGCGCGGCGAAGGAGCAGAACAGGATGAGCGCGGCCGAGGTGACCAGGCGCCCGGTCCGGCCCAGGCCGCCCACCACCGCAGCCGAGGTCGAGCCCGTGGCGTCGTACTCCTCGCGCATCCTGGCCAGGATGAACACCTCGTAGTCCATGGACAGCCCGAACAGGAACGCGAAGATGATCACCGGTAGCCAGAACGCGAGAGCGCCGGTGGGCGCGACGCCGAACACCGCCCGCGAGCCGTGGCCCTGCTGCCAGAAGAACACCACCAGGCCGAACACCGCGGCCATCGACACCAGATTCAGCACCACGGCCTTCAATGGCAGCAGCACGGAACGGAACGTGCGCGCCAGCGCCACGAAGGTGATGGCGGCGATGATGAGCAGCACGGAGGGGAAGTTGTCGTAGACCGCTGTGGCGTAATCCCGCACGGCCGCACCCGAGCCGGTGACGCCGACCTGCCCCCCGGTCGCGGTACGCACCGCAGCGCGCACCGCCTCAACCACCGCGGTGCCGTCGCTGTCCACGGTCTCGGTCTGGGGCAGCACGTCCACGATCGCGCTGCCCCCTCGGGTGCCACCTAGCACAGCGGTGCGTACGCCGTCCACCCCTCGGGCCGCCCGCACCGCGACCTCGGCCTGGCCGGCGGGCACCAACACCTCAATGGGGGTGAGCACGCCGGCACCCACCCCGCCCTGGCGCAGCGCGGTGACGGTGTCGAAGGCGGGCCCGCTGCTGGCCAGCGAGTCGATACCGGCCTGACCGATGCGCAGGTCGAGCACCGGGGCGATGAGCAGTCCCAACGCCACCACGGCGGCACCAGCCGCGAGCCAGCGCCGGCGCACGATGGCGCGCGACCACGCCGACCAGCCGCGCGAGGCGACCCCTTCGTGCCGGATCCGCGGCCAGTCCAGGCGCGGGCCGATGCTGGACAGCAACGCGGGCAGCAGGGTGAGCACCGCCGCGACGCTGACCAGCGGGATGAGCAAACCGCCCAGCCCCATGCTGCGCAAGAAGGGAACCGGCACCACGAGCAGGGCCAGCAGGCTGATCGCGACCGTCACCCCGGAGGCCAGCACCGCGTGCCCCGCGGTCCGCATCGCGATCACGACAGCGGTGTGATTGTCGTGGCCGTGCGCCCGCTCCTCGCGCCAGCGTGAGACCAGCAGCAGGGAGTAGTCGATGGCCACGCCGAGCCCGACGAGCGAGATGAGGAATTGCACGATGAAATTCACCGCGGTCAGCTCGGTCAGCCCCAACACCAGCAAGAACGTGGTGAGGATGGAGACCGCCGCGATGAGGAGCGGCACGAGCGCCAACAACGACGCGAACACGAAGACGAGCACGACCAACGCACCCACCGCGCCGAGCAGGGTCTCCACCAGCACGCTGGGTCCCGAGGTGTCACCACCAGCGGCGAGCAGGGCGTAGGAGGTCAGTCCGGTCTCCAGGCCGCGCGCGGCAGCCGCCTGGGTCAGCACGGGGGCGAGTGCGGCCTCAGCGCCGGGCCCGAAGCCGGTGGGCGGCGCGCCCTGCACCAACGCGAACGTCCGGCGGCCGCCGTCGAAGACGAACGCGTCGTTTCCGGTGCCGGCGAAATCCACCACCCGCAGCCGCGGCAGCTGCCTGCGTACGGTGTCGAACACTGCGGCGACGTCGGCGCGACGGCCCTGCACCGTCTGGCCCTCGGGCACAGTGAGCACCGCGACCAGCGTGTCGGCCGAGCTGACGCCGTAGGTGGCAATCAGTTGCTGTTCAGTCTCGTAGCCAGGCTGCCCGGGCAATGAGAAGTCGAAACTGAGCCGGTCGCTGAGGCGGCCCGCGCCGGCTAGCCCGCCTACCAGCAGCGCGAGCCACAGCAGAGTCACCACCCGGCGGTGCCGGAGCACCACCCCAGCGAAGCGTTCCACGGTCCTCCCTCGGCTCAGGCGTCATCACCGCGCAGCGTGGACCTCCGCCGGAAGGAACAGGACACACGCGACATATCCCGGATTAGTTGGCCGACGTGACGAACGCGGCTCTCGAACGAGAACAGGGGATGGCCGCTACCCATCCGGTCGGCGACGGGGTCAGCGACTCAACGCCGCACAGGACATCGAGAAGTTGGCATGATCGCCGATATGCGCGAGCAACCTCGGATACCGGACGTTCAGCGTGAGCCAGCGGAGGCCGCTCCGCGAGCGCGCGTCGCCAGCCCCCAGGAGAAGGCCTTCGACGACGCCGTCACGTCGGGTGACTGGGCCACGGCGGCGACGTCGCTGGCGAAGCTGACCATGCCGGCGACGACGCTGTCGCCGCTCACGATCGACCAGCTGCGCCTGCTCCAGGATGCCGTGATCCGCACTCGCCGCGGGCTCGGCGGCGCCGGCATCGTGCTCCACCTCGCGGTCGCCGCCGAGCTGCAGCACAAGGGCGTCCCGGCGGCCAAGGTCGCGGCGGGCACGGCGTTCGGCAAGCTCGAGACCAGGGTCGACGAGAAGATCGACGGCGACAAAGCCACCGGTACCCCGCACGCCTACAAGATCCACATCACCTTCACGCCCGACACCGCCGTCGTCGACGCCGACGAGATCGCTTTTATCCAGACGACCCGCCTCGTCGAGACCGGGAGCGGCGCCAACAAAGACCCCAAGGAGACGAACAAGCGGCGCCACACACCGTCGGCCACGAGCGTGGACCGGCTCAGCGGCAAGAAGCAAGGCTGGTACGGGATGATGACAGACGATGGGACGGGCAGCGGCACGCTGACCGTCTGGAAGAAATCCGCCCCGGCCACGCCAGCCACGATGCGCGACCGCTCGAGTTGGAACCAGCCCAACACCACGTGGCAGTTCGAAACCATGGTGGCCTGCCGCTCCGGGGCGGACGCCGGCACCGTGTACGTGGTCGTCACCTGGGGTTTCACCGTCGACGCCGACCTCAAGCTCACCGAGCAGGCACGAATGGTGACGAACAAGCAGAGCACCGAGGCCACCTCGGCGGTGGCCAAGTGGAACGACCAGGCCGCCGGCTCCATAGCCAACCGCAACGCCCCGGACCAGCTGCCGCTGCCAGCACTGCGATAAGCGCGTCAACCTAACTGCTGTGACCGGTCGCCGGTGGCAAGCCCTGGGATTTCTCTTGCATCTCGGGAGCTACACTGTTGATCTTACAGTTCCACAGCACGCGCTTCTTGCTGTGGTGCGCATCCGCAGTCCACGTGGGCGCAGCGCGAAAGACCATGCGGGGTGAACGTGTTGGCCTGGAAGCAGCCGCAGGCGCCAACGGGCGGCGAGGGTGGCCAGGACGAGGGTGGCCTCGGTGACAGCGAAAGTGTCACCGAGGCATTTGCGGGCCCCACCACCGAAAGGCATGAAAGCCTCGCGCGGCAGCTGCGCGGTGGGGCCGTCGGCCCAGCGATCAGGGTCGAAACGGTCAGGGTCGGGGTACAGGTCGGGCCGGTGGTGCAGGAGGTAGGGGCTGTAGACAAGCACGCTCCCAGCCGGGATGAGGTGTTCGCCCAGTTGGGTCTTGGTGGTGGTGATGCGGGTGAAAATCCACCCAGGCGGATACAACCGCAGAGTCTCGGTGACAACCCGGCCGGTCAGCTCCAGTTTCGGCAGGTCCTCGACGTTGGCGGGTGCGCCGGCGAGGACGGCGTCAACCTCGGCGTGCAGCCGGTGTTCGACCTCGGGGTGGCGCGCCAGCAGGTGCACCGCCCACGCCACGGTGTCGGCGGTGGTCTCCGACCCCGCGAGGAAGAACGTCAGGACCTGGTCGGTGATCTCGGTGTCGGACAGGCCCTGGCCGTCGGCGGGGTCACCGGCGGTCAGCAGCATCGACAGCAGGTCGCCACAGTCGGCGCCGCTGGCTCGGCGCTCGGTGATGACGCGGCCGATGATCCCTCGCAGGCGGAGTAGGGCCCGGTCGTAACGGCGGTTCCCGACAAGGGGGAGCTTGCCCAGCGGTGGCGGTATGAACATGCGCGTGTAAACCCCCGCCACAACGATGTTGACATCATCGAGTACCGCGCCGAGCAGCGCAGCCGGCAGCGCGTCAGAGAACATCGTCTCCACCGCGATCCTGATGGTCAGTGTCATCATCTCGGGGATGAGGTCGAGGACCTGGCCGTCCCGCCAGGAACCGGTCACCTCAGCGGCGTGTTTAGTCATCACCCGCGCGTACCCGGGCAGCCGGGTGGGGTGGAAAGCGGGCTGGGCCAGGCGACGCTGCCGCCGATGCAGACTATGCGGGCAGCTAGCGAGACCATCGCCGAGCACATCTCGGAGCCGGTCGAAGATTGGGTCCGCCCTTGTCGAAGACACGATCGTTGAGCAAGACCTGACGGATCAGCTCCGGCGCGCATACCACGATCGCCTCGACGGGCCCAACCCGGATACCCACCAGATCACCACGGGCGGGCAGGGAGGCCAAAAACCGCAACGGGTCGCGCAGCAGCGGCAGAGTGTGACCGAGTAACGGCAACGCCCCCGACGCCGCAGCAACCCTACGCTGGGCACCTGATGGCCCCGCGAGCCGCGCGTTCCGCGGTGAAAATTTCGTTACAGCGGCGCCACCGTCCCCATCCGTACCCCTCATCGGACCAGTCGTCATAATCTTCTCCAGGGAGTGTGTGGCTTCTGTGCAAGCGGGTGACCTGACTAACAGGAGGACAGGTTCCAGCCTGCCACAAATTCCACACGATCCCCCACGGTTGCGGCGCTGCCGTAATGACACCTGACACCCGTCGCATCGAGCCGATCCCGCAGGATGCGCAGCAGGTCGCGGCGCCACACATGAGTGCTCGGCAAGCGATGCGTGGCTTCGTAACGAGGAAAATCGGTTGCGCCGCCGGTGACGGTGTCGACAGTGCGAACGCTCACCACGGGGAAGCCGACCGCCCAGACGTCGTCCGCGACACCGACCCGATCGAGACCAGTCATCGCGGCGGGACCTAGAGTGACCCAGCCGCTGTGGCCTGCGGACCGGGCCGCGGCTTCGTAGACCTCAACCTCGACGCCAATCTCGGCAAGCGCGAGCGCGGCAGTCGCGCCGCCGATACCACATCCGATCACTACCGCGCGCATGCTCACCCCGCTCTTCCCGTCGGACTGATCACCCGGATCGCCCGCAGCCACCGCTACCGCAGCATCGACACCGGACTACACCACGCCATGCTGCTCACCCACATCCACACCCGACTGCCGCAACCCGGACTGACCCAGCGCAGCGACCCCGGGCCGCCTGAAAACACGACACAAATGTGAAGAACCTAGAGACCGAAGATCGCTCGCCATGGCGAGGAAAAATCTCATGTACTACACTCGGTTTACTCAGTCACCCGATCAGGGCATCGACCATCGCGGACAGTGTTACGAGATGAAGTGAGGAACCTCACCATCAAGCGCGCAATGGCTGGTCACAACGCATTCGCATTCGCTCATACCCTACATTATCTTTGCCGCGGGGTTGCCAGATGCTCCGCCCGAGCACAAGGTAGACGAAGGACGCCTTACGAGCCGCTGAGATAGGTGATCGAGATAACAAGAGGGTCGATGGCGCCCGCGGCTCAGATCATCGAGCGAATGTGGGACACGACTGCTCCAGCTACCGGTAGTGGTGCGAGTCGTCCCTGAGCGCTGCTAGCACACTGAGAGGCGAGATGGATAGCCGACCTTCAGCCAATGGTTCCGCCAGTAAAGGTGTGCTTCTCATTGGGCCCGGTGAGTTGCCCGATGCCGTGCAGCGGGCGTTACATGCCGCCGCGGCCCGGGTGACCCGGCTGGTGCATCCGAGTGATGCCGACATCCGCGAGGCGCTGAGCGAGCAGGTCGACTCGGTGATCGTGTGCTCGAGGGATGACGCGGTCGCGCTCCGGCTGGCGCTCGTCGTGGAATACGTTCGCCCCGGAGTGCCTCTGATCGTCACTGTGCACGGCCGGATCGTCAGCTCGCAGCTAGAGCGCGCGGTGAGCAACATCCGCGTCACGTCCATGGCCGAGATCGTTGCTCCCTCGCTGGCCGCGCCCTGCCTTGATGACCGCCTGCTGTGGGTGAGGCCCACCCCAGAGGGATTCTCCGGCGTGCGGGCGGACTACGCCCGCCCGCAGCTGGTGGGGATCACGGCGTCCGACCGCCGTCGCGGGCAGCGGCTGTTGGCGAGCCTTGGCTCGCTTTGTCGACCCTTCGAGCCCAGCGCCCGGATCCTGACCGCTGGCCTGGTGGGGTTCCTGCTCATCCTCGTGCTCGACACCGCGGCGACAGTCCTGGTGCTTGGCCGGTCGCTCTTCGATGCTTTTTACGCGGCAACCAAAGCCATCGTCACCATCGGACCGGACCAGGCCGTTGACCAGGGCCCCGGCTGGTTCAAGGTCTTCTCGGCGGTGAGCATGCTCGCGGCTGTCGCCTTCACCGCGCTGTTTACCGCGGGCCTGGTCGAGCGCCTGCTCGACCGCCGACTGACCACCATAGTCGGCTCCCGGGTGGTTCCACGCAAAAACCACGTGGTGGTCGTCGGCCTGGGCCAGGTCGGACTACGCCTGTGTCTCCTGTTGCGCGAGCTTGGCCTGCCCGTGCTGGCGGTCGAAAGCGACCCAGAACGCTACAACGTTGCACGGGCGATAAACTATGGGCTTCCCGTGGTCATCGGCCAGGCCAGCAGCCACTTCCTCCTCAAGCGGCTCTCGCTCAACCGTGCCCGAGCGCTGGCCGCGGTGACCAGCCATGAGATTGAGAATATCTCGGCCGCGGTGGCCGCGCTCGGCATGCATGACAACCTCCGCACGATCCTGCGGGCGGGACGCGGCGACGTGGTGAACGAGACGCGTTCGCTGTTCCGCATCGGCGTGGTGCGAGATGTCTACCGGATCGGGGGGACCCTGCTCGCCGCCGCAGCCTTGGGCTCGGACGCGACGGAGGCGTTCCTCCACGAACAGACCGTATACCTCATCATGCCCGACAGCCGGATCGAACCCTTCCAAGGCGATGCGCACACCGCACATACCGTATCGGCCACGCGACCAGCCCACGAGTCATAGCAGCCACGACGGATCCCCGCGAAGGCGCTGTGGCATTCACGGACGACAGGGGCATTCACGGACGACAGGTTCGGGCCGGCTGAGCCGATCATGACGAGGCGGTGCCCGACGAGCCGTGCGTGCCAAGCCTGCCATGCGCCAGCTCCGGCTTGTCCCGGTGTTTCCGGCTGACGTGTGGTGGCGGTAGCGTCACGCGTCATGTCTGAGGTGTCGAGGTCAGTACCGAGCATAGTTGATGAGTTCACCGAATTGCTTGAGTGGTGGGACGGCGCTGAGGTGCGGCTGGCGCGGGCGCGGGATGATCACCCTTTGGCGTGTGCCCTGGTGTTGGCGGCGTTGTGCTGGGATCAGGTGGACCCGCGGGGGTGGCGTGCGCCTGGGGTGTTGTGCGCGCAGGCGCGGCGGCTGATGGCCGGATGGGGCCTCGGCGCTGAGGCGGTGGACGACGCGGGCCAGGTGGCCTCAGCTCTGGAGTGGGCGGGGCGGGACCCGGCGCTGCTGGAGTGCGACGACCAGGGCCGCTACCGGCCAGTGTTCGGGGTGGGGTTCGCGGTCGGTTCGCGGTTCTGGCGCGAGCGCCACGACGTGGCGGTGGCCTCTGGTGTGCTCACCCCGCTGGAGCTGGTGGTCAAGGGTGATGATGATCGCGGTACGAGCCCGCTCGAGCGCGATGCGGCCGAGGTGTCGTATCAGCTCGCGGTGGACAGCGGCGACCCGGACGCGGCGGCGGTGGCGTCGCTGCGGCTGGCCGAGCTCGCCGAGGAGCGCGACGACCAGCGCGACGACCAGCCAGGGGAGGCGGCACGCCGGTACACCGGCGTGGCGGCCCTGCGGCATCCGGTTGCTTCGCCGCCCGCGGTGCTGTGGCTGGCTCGCCAGGCCGCTCGCAACGGTGACCGGCCCGCTGCGCGTGTTCTGGCGCACGAGGCCACCAGGAGCGGTGCCGGGTGGTTGCGGGCGGAGGCCTGGGCGCTTCTGGCCAGCCTCGCCTGGCTCGAGAAGGACATAGACGGGGCGGTGGACGCCATCCGGCTGGCGGTGGACGCAGCCGGAGAGTGGCACTGGTCCTACACCCGGAGCCTGGCCGAG
>JBOHFY010000391.1:0-3668 GCA_050699895.1 Pseudonocardiaceae bacterium | reverse complement strand
GGGTGCGGGCGCACCGGCTTGCTCGGGGGCTCGACGAGCGCCCGTTGGCCCGCCGCGACCCGCCGGTTGATCTCACCGTCACTCGCCGGTTCGACCCGCCGCTGGACCGGGTCGATGCGGCGGCATTCGCCTCCCGCGAACCCGCGCAGCAGCTGCACACCGCGCTGGCCGCCCGCGGTCTGGCCTGCGTCCGGCTCGGGATCAGTGCCTGTACCGAGGCGGGCGAGGAGCCGCACCGGGTGTGGCGCTGCGCCGAGCCACTGACCGCATCCGGTATCGCCGATCGGGTGCGCTGGCAGCTGGACGGCTGGCTGACCTCCCGTGGATCACGCCCCAGCTCGGGCATCACGCTGCTGCGGCTGGTCCCGGAGGAGGTGATCGGCGGGCAGGCCCTGCAACGTGGGTTGTGGGGGGAGTCGGGGGAAGACGACGAGCGGGCCGGCCGGGCACTGGTCCGGGTGCAGGGGATGCTGGGGCCCGAGGCGGTCCTCATCGGAGTGCTCGGCGGTGGCCGGGACCCCACCGACCGGGTACGCCTGGTGCCCTGGGGAGACGACCCGACCCCGGCGCGCGATGGGGACCCTCCCTGGCCAGGCCGGCTGCCCGCGCCGTCCCCGTCCCGGGTGCCCGCCCGCCCGCTGCCCGCCGAGGTACTTGACGATGCCGGCCGTGCCCTCGGCGTGAGCGGGCGCGGGAGGCTCACCGGTGTCCCGTACCGGATCGCGGTGGACGGCAACCCGCCGTGCCGCGTTCTGACCTGGGCCGGGCCCTGGCTGGTCGAGGAGCGCTGGTGGGAGCCCGGTGGGGGGCGGCGGCGCGCGCGGCTGCAGGCGGTGCTCGACGCCGAACCGTTCGCGGTGTTGCTGGCCTGCGAGGCGGGCCGCTGGCGAGTCGAGGGAATCTATGAGTGACGGTCTTGCTTGCGAGTCTGCTAGTGTCGAACACATGTTTGATACTAGCGTGGACGGTGCGGAGCCCTTGGGGGTGTCCCGGTCGAGGAGGACTGGTTCGATCCGGCCTGGCTGGACCAGGTTCCGCCGCCGGAGGACACCGGGCAGTTGCCGGCGCCACTTGTCACGCATCGCGTCATCCCAGTGACGGTGGTACCGCGTTGAGAGCGTGCGGCACAGGCAGTTAGTTTGCGGGCAGGAGAGGTCCCGCTCCGGAGCCTGATTTCGCGCCCGTACACCTGGGTGCACGAGGCCAAGCTCGGCGGCGGGCGGCTGCAAAGTTACGGAGTCCACGATCTCGATGCCACCCCTCTACGAGCTGCACTCACACCGCCCGCTGGAGTCGCCGGTGCTGCTCCTCGCGACCGAGAGCTGGGTCGACGCAGGGCTGGGGGCCCAGGCAGCCATCGCCCATATTCTTGAGACGATCCCGACCCAATTGCTGGCCACCTTCAGTGCCGATGAGCTCATCGATTTCCGGTCTCGTCGTCCCATCGTGCAAATCTCCGACGGGGTCGTCGATAACTTGAGCTGGCCCGAGATCCAGGTACGGGCCGGTCAGGACGGCGCAGGTAGAGATGTCCTCGTCTTGGTGGGGCCCGAGCCCGACCTGGCATGGCATGGCTTTGTGCGGGCCGTCGTGGGTCTTGCCACGCAGCTGGAAGTGCGGTTGGTGGTGGGTCTCGGCGCCTACGCCGCTCCTGTTCCCCACACCCGTCCGGTCAGTCTGATGGCGATCGCCACCACGGCTGAGCTGGCGGCACAGGTGGGCACGGTACCCGGCACCGCTGAGATGCCTGCCGGGATCCAGACGGCTCTGCAGGAGGGGTTCGCTGCCGCGGGCATCCCCGCCATCGGGGTGTGGGCGCGAGTACCCCACTACGTGGCGGCCACCCCTTACCCGGCGGCCTCCGCCGCGCTTGTCGATGCGCTGGCGACCGTGGCCGGGCTGGAGCTCGACGCTGGGGAGTTGCATGCCGCGGCTGGCAGTACGTTGAGCCAGATCGACGAAACTATCGCTACCAGTGAGGAATACCGTGCTCTGGTGCGTCGCCTCGAGGCCGCGTTCGACGGCGAAGCGGTCGTACCGTTGGACTTCGCGGGTCTTCCCTCAGGCGACGAGCTCGCCGCCGAGCTTGAGCGCTTCCTCCGCGGCGAGCAAGGGGGGCAGTAGAGACCCGGGCGGGCGTACCGGGGGCTACGTCGTCGACTCACCGGTCGCGCTCGGCCGGCCGCGAAGCCCACGACGAGCGGTACGAGCTCAAGCGAATAGGAAGGGCGGGGAATCATGAGCGAGTCACACCCGCCTGACATCGCGGCGACGCAGGCCAGGGCGACCCGGCCGGCGACGACGCAGCCTGCGGCACCGCAGTCGCCCGAGAAGGCCCTGGCCGACACGAACGCGGTCTTCACCGCCCTAGACGGCAGCACAACTGAGGTGCGCGCCGAGGCCGTGCGTTACAACCTCCGACGCCTGGAGTTCCGCCGCTGCCCCTTCGCCCACAGTGGTGTCCAGCTGTGGCTGGTCACACATACCTTCCACGCAAGGCAATCTGCTAGTATCGAACACATGTTCGATAAGCGTTCTGGGGGCGCATCTCTTGCGGGTGCCCGCTGTCATGAGGACTGGTTCGACCCCACCTGGCTCGACCCTGACCCACCCCCATCCTGACTGGGGGAAACGATGGGCTGGAACAACCCGCCGGCGCGGTGGGCGGATCTGGAACGGGCACTGTCCGGGCAACCCCCCGGGTCCAGGTCACGACACCGCGACGGGGAGCATCCGGGTGACGGCGGGGACAGCCCGGCCTGGGTATGCCACCGGAATCGCTACGAGCCACCGCCGGGGCTAACGCCGGCCCAGTTCCCGGAGACCCAGTTCCCGGAGACCCAGCCGCGCATTCCCTACGCCGAGCTGCACTGCCACTCCAACTTCAGCTTCCTGGACGGGGCTAGTCACCCCGAGGAGCTGGTCGAGGAGGCGGCCCGGTTGGGGCTGGACGCGATCGCGATCACCGACCACGACGGGATGTACGGGGTGGTGCGCTTTGCCGAGGCGGCCCGCGAAGTGGGCGTCAAGACCGTATTCGGGGCCGAGCTCAGCCTCGGCCTTACCGCGCCACAGAACGGAGTGCCCGACCCGGAGGGTGAGCACTTGCTCGTACTGGCCCGCGATCCCGAGGGTTACCGCAGGCTGTCCCGGGTGATCAGTGATGCCCAGCTCGCCGGAAAAGAGAAGGGCCGGCCGGTCTATGACCTCGACGCGGTAGCCGCCGCCGCGGGCGGGCACTGGGTGGTGCTCACCGGTTGCCGCAAGGCGGCGGTGCGTCGGGCGCTGGAGCGCGAGGGTCCAGCCGCTGCGGCCGCGCGGCTACGCCGGCTGGTCGAGCTGTTCGGCGCAGACCACGTCGTCGTCGAGCTCACCGCCAACGGCCTGGCGCAGGACACCGAGCGCAACGACGAGCTTGCCGCGCTGGCCGTGGCGCACGGGCTGGATACCGTCGCCACCACCGCCGCGCACTACGCCACCCCGTCCCGGCACCGGCTGGCCACCGCGCTAGCCGCGGTCCGGGCCCGGCGCAGTCTGGACGAGATGGACGGCTGGCTGCCGGCGGCGGCAACAGCGCATCTGCGCTCCGGCAAAGAGATGGCCGACCGGTTCGCCCGCTGGCCCGGGGCGGTCGAGCGGGCCGCCGAGCTGGGCCGGGCGTGCGCCTT
>JBOHFY010000390.1:0-6735 GCA_050699895.1 Pseudonocardiaceae bacterium | reverse complement strand
GGCCATGCTGCTCATCACCCACGACCTCGGCGTGATCGCCGGGCAAGCGGACCGGGTGCTGGTGATGTATGCCGGCCGGGTCGTCGAAGCAGGCACCGTCGAAGAGATCTTCTACGCCCCGCGGATGCCCTACACACTGGGCCTGCTGGGCAGCCAGCCCCGGCTGGACGCGCCGACGCCGCGGCTGCACCCGATCCTTGGCGCGCCCCCGTCGGCGATCACCATGCCGCCAGGATGCCCGTTCGCCCCCCGTTGCCCCCTGGTCGCCCCAGTCTGTGCGGCCCAGGAGCCCCCACTAGCGGTGGTCGGTGCCAGCGGGCATCTCTCGGCCTGCCACTTCAGCGATCAGCTGGACGGTCTGGAACCCGCCGACCTGTTCCGTCCCGTCTCCCGGGACACCGCGCCATGACCGCCCAGCCGGTGCTGTCCGTGCGCAACCTGGTCAAGCACTTTCCGGTGCGTGGCGCCGGCCTGCTCCGCCGCCAGCTCGGCGTCGTGCACGCCGTCTGCGACGTGTCCTTCGACCTGTACCCGCACGAGACGCTGGGGCTGGTCGGCGAGTCGGGCTGCGGCAAGACCACCACGGCGCGAGTGCTGCTCACTTTGCAGCCGGCCACGGCTGGCCAGGTTCAGTACCAGGGCACTGAGCTGACCACGCTGCCGCGCAAGGCCATGCAACGGCTGCGGCGCGAGTTGCAGATCGTCTTCCAAGACCCCTACGCCGCGCTCGACCCTCGGCTGCCGGTGCACGAGATCATTGCTGAGCCGCTGCGCATCCACGGCCTGTACGGTCCCTCGGGACGGGAGAACGTGCGGGAGCTGCTCGCGCTGGTCGGGCTCAAGCCCGAGCATGGCAACCGGTTCCCGCATGAGTTCTCCGGGGGGCAGCGCCAGCGGATCGGCATCGCCCGGGCGCTCGCGTTACGCCCGAAGGTCCTCGTCCTGGACGAGCCGGTGTCCGCGCTGGACGTCTCCATCCAGGCCGGCGTGCTCAACCTGCTGGCGGACCTCCAGGCGCACCTGGGCCTGTCTTACTTGTTCGTGTCCCACGATCTGTCGGTGGTGCGGCATGCGGCCGACCGGATCGCCGTGATGTACCTGGGCCGCATCGTGGAGACCGGCACCTCCGAGGAGCTGTTTCGCGCGCCGGCGCATCCGTATACCCAGGCCCTGATCTCGGCGATCCCGCTGCCTGACCCGCGCAAGGAGCGGGCCCGGGAGCGGATCATCCTCACCGGGGATGTCCCCAACCCGGCGAGTCCGCCGTCGGGCTGCCGATTCCGGACCCGCTGCCCCCTGTTCGCCACCCACCTCACCCCCACCCAACGCCACCGCTGCACCACCGAAACCCCATCCCTCACCCCCCACACCCCAACCCACTCCACCGCCTGCCACTGGGGGTCCCCTTCCGCATCGAGCGGGCTCAGCGTGGTTATCGGTGACGGTTTACCCCGTTCAGCCCGCTCAATGCGGGGGCGGGAGGGGGGATGAGGTTGGTGGTGTTGGGGGTGTTGGTGTTCGATGCTTTTGCGCTGGCTGTGGTGGAGGTGCTGTACCTCCCGTTGCGGGTGGGTACGGTGCCGTTTCCGATCACGATCCTGCTCGCCGCGGTGAGCACACCGTGGTTGGTGCGCGGCGCGGCGGAGCTGGGCGGGCCGCGCGTGCTGGGCGCGGTCCCGCTGGTGGTCTGGGCGCTGGTGCTCGGTGTGCTCTGGGTCGGCGACCTGGGCGGCGGCGCGTTGTTTGTCCCGGACTGGCGCTCGGCGCTGCTGCTGGGTGGCGGCGTGTTCCCGGCCGCTGTGGTGCTGGGCCGGGCACTGGCTCGCTCGTGAGTGGCGGGGCCGTGTGGTCGCCGCTGCGGCAGGCGGAGATACTGTGCAGATAGACGGCCCGTCCGGGTACCGCGAGTGAGGAGCAGGAGAAACCCCGTGACATACGTGATCGCAGAGCCCTGCGTGGACGTCATGGACAGATCGTGCATCGAAGAATGCCCCGTGGATTGCATTTACGAGGGTGAGCGGATGCTCTACATCCAGCCCGACGAGTGCGTCGACTGCGGTGCCTGTGAGCCCGTCTGCCCGGTGGAGGCCATCTACTACGAGGACGACGTCCCCGAGCAGTGGAAGGACTACACCAAGGCCAATGTTGATTTCTTCACCGAACTGGGCTCGCCCGGCGGAGCGTCCAAGGTGGGCTCGGTCAAGTACGACCCGCCGATGATCGCCGAGCTGCCCCCGCAGAACGAGGAGTGAGCTCTCCGGGCGCGGCGCGATTGGTCCTCCCCGCCTTCCCTTGGGACAGCCTCCAGGGTGCAGCCCGCCGGGCCAGCGAATATCCGGGTGGTGCGGTCGATCTGTCGGTCGGTACCCCGGTAGACCCGGTGCCCGATGTGGTGCGAGATGCGCTGCGGTCCGCGTCGGCGCTGCCCGGCTACCCGGCCGCGCACGGCACACCAGAACTTCGCCAGGCCGTCGTCGCCGCGCTGGCGCGCCGGTACGGCGTGACCGGCATTCCGGCCGGGGCGGTGCTGCCGACGGCGGGTTCCAAAGAGCTGGTGGCCTGGCTGCCTACGCTGCTTGGGCTCGGACCCGGTGATGTCGTCGCGCTGCCGGAGCTGGCCTATCCCACCTATGAGGTCGGCGCGCGGCTGGCCGGCGCCACCGCGATGCGCCTCGCCGATGATGAGCCGGCCGTGCCGGGCACCCGGCTGCGCTGGCTGAACTCACCGCGCAACCCCACTGGCGGTGTCACGCCCGCCGGGGTGCTGGCCACCGCGGTGCGCCAAGCCCGGGAGATCGGCGCGGTGATCGCCTCCGATGAGTGCTACCTCTCCCTGGGATGGGCGGAGCAGCCGGTCTCGGTGCTACACCCTCGGGTGTCCGGCGGGGACCACAGCGGGCTGCTGGCGGTGCACTCGCTGTCCAAGTCGTCCAACCTCGCCGGCTACCGGGCCGGTTTCGTGACCGGTGACCCCGAGCTGGTCGCCGCCCTGCTCGCGGTGCGTAAGCAAGCCGGGATGCTGGTTGCCCGGCCGGTGCAGCAGGCGATGGTGGCCGCGCTCTCCGACGATACGCACATCGCGCGGCAGCGGGACCGGTACGCGCGGCGCCGAGCGCTGCTAGCGCCCGCGCTGGAGGAAGCCGGGCTGCGGGTGCAGCGCTCCCACGGTGGGCTGTTCCTGTGGTGCACCGCGGGCGAGCCGTGCTGGGACACGGTGACCCGGCTGGCCGAGCTCGGCGTGCTCGTCGCCCCCGGTGAGTTCGACGGCCCCGCCGGCGCCCGGCACGTCCGAGTCGCCCTGACCGCCACCGACGAGCGGATCGCCGCCGCGGTACACCGCCTCCTGGGCTGATCGATGTTTACCCTTCGCGTCAGGCTGTGGCCTGGAGCGATCGTGCTCGGTGCCGCACCCGTTGCCAGGCCGCCAGCCAGGCCTGTCGCGTCGCCATGCGGCTGACTTCCTCGCGCTCCACCAGCCGCCCGGCGACGAAGGCCACGCTGGCGTCGACGACGTCGCCGAGGCCGTCCAGCAGCAGTATCACCCGGTGCTGGGCCACACAGGCGTCCTGGTGCTCGCCCAGCACGTCCTGCAGCGCCACCGTCGATTCCACCAGCTTGCGGACCGGCTTGCGCACGGGTTTGCGGCCAGCGGCGGCGACTAGCTCGCCGGTGTAGCGCAGCCGCTTGCCCTGGATGCGCAGGGCATGCAGGACCTCGTCAGGTGGGTCCTCGCCGGCGGCTCGCACCGCCTTGGACAGCCTGCGGTACTCGGTGCGGACCAGCTTGACCAGTGGGGGAGCCTTGCGGGGGCCACGGGGGGTGGGCAGCGGCCGAGACACCGCGGTGGCCAGCCGGCGCAGCAAACTGGCGTAGCGGCGGCTGCCCAGCACGGCCAGCATCTCAGCCCGAGCGGCCTCCCGGTCGGCCACCAGCGCTTCGATCAGGGTCTCCACCGCCTCGCCGCTGGTGTCGTCGAAGGTCGCGGCGCGGCCGCGCAGGCGCTCGAGGAGCACGTCGGCATCTCGTACCGGCCCGAGCGCCCGGCCCAGCCAGCCCAGCTCGGCGCGCAGATCGTCGGCCCAGGCTTGGTCCAGCAGGGGCCGGGCGGCTTTGAGCATGGCCCGCATCCGGCGCACCGCGACCCGCATCTGATGCAGTTCTTCCGGGTCCGCACCTACTCGGGTGCCGGGGTCGTGGGAGAGCAGGGCCCGCAGCCGGGTGTCCAGCGCGGCGCGCAACAGATGCGCGGTCGGGTCGCGGGGCCGGGAGCGGACCGGGTCACCCAGCTTGACAAGCTTGCCGGTCCGGGTGGTCCGGTGGGGGCTGCCATGGTGATCATGGGTGACGGTGCTCATCGTAGTGATTCTAGTGAACCACGGCCCTTGCTGGCCCCAACGTCAATCGTTGGAGTGCAGCATGGCGTTGAGCTCGCTGCCGGCTTTACCCACGCGGTGCACCGCGTGCACGGTGCCGCTGACTGAGTCCCGGCGAAACAGCACCCCGTCGGTGCCGGAGAGCGCGCGGGCCTTCACCACCGTGCCATCGGCCAGCGTCACCTTGGTTCCCGCAGTGACGTACAGGCCAGCCTCCACCACGCAGTCGTCGCCCAGCGAGATCCCGACCCCGGCGTTGGCGCCAACCAGGCAGCGCCGGCCGATCGTGATCCGCTCCTTGCCGCCACCCGACAGCGTCCCCATGATCGACGCGCCGCCGCCCAGATCGGAGTCGGCACCGACGATGACCCCGGCGGAGATCCGGCCCTCCACCATCGACGTACCGAGGGTGCCGGCGTTGAAATTGACGAATCCTTCGTGCATCACCGTGGTGCCGACGGCCAGGTGGGCGCCGAGGCGCACCCGGTCCGCGTCCCCGATCCGCACCCCCGAGGGCACCACGTAGTCGACCATGCGCGGGAACTTGTCCACCCCGTGGACGGTGACCGGTCCAAGCTGGCGCATCCGCATCCGGGTGGCCTCGAAGCCCGCCACCGGGCACGGCCCAAAGCTGGTCCACACCACAGTGGACAGCAGCCCGAAGACCCCGTCGAGGTTGCTGCCGCGCGGGGGCACCAGCCGGTGCGACAGCAGGTGTAGGCGCAGGTAGACGTCGTGCGCGTCGACTGGTGGGGCCTGCAGGTCCGGCACTGTGGTGTGCACCGCCACCAGCTCGACGCCGCGCGCCGGGTCCGGGCCGAGCAGCGCCGCGAACTCCTCGGGCACCTCATCCGGCGCTACCCGCACGGTGCCGGTCGTGTTGCCGGCGGCAGCGCCTCGGGGCAGTCCGAGTGCCGGGTTCGGGAACCAGGTGTCCAGCACGGTGCCGGCGTGTGTGAGGGTGGCCAGCCCCAGGCCGTGCGCGGAACTGATCTGCGAATAGTTCACGACGGCCCACGGTAGTGCTCCGGGCGTTACCGTCACACGCGTGGACCTGGACTTGACTGCTGACCCCGTAGAGTTGACCGCCGCGCTGGTGGATGTGCCCAGTGTGTCAGGGCAGGAGGACGCGCTGGCTGATGCGGTGGCGCGGGCGCTGGCCGCGCAGGCGCCGCACCTGCGGTTGCTGCGCCGCGGCAATACCGTGCTGGCTCGCACCGAGCTGGGCCGCTCGCGGCGGGTGCTGCTGGCGGGGCACCTGGACACGGTGCCGGTTGCCGGGAATCTGCCCAGCCGCCGGCGCGGCGAGCTGCTCTATGGCTGTGGCACCTCGGATATGAAGTCAGGTGACGCGATGATCCTGCACCTCGCGGCCACGGTGCCCGAGCCGGTGTGCGACCTGACCGTGGTGCTCTACGACTGCGAAGAGGTCGAGGCGGCCCGCAACGGGCTGGGACGGATCGAGCGGGAGCAGCCCGAATGGCTGGCCGCGCAGCTGGCGATTCTGGCCGAGCCCACCAGCGGTCTGGTCGAGGCCGGCTGCCAGGGCACCCTGCGGGTGACGGTGCGCACGACCGGGCGCCGCGCGCACAGCGCCCGGTCGTGGCTGGGGGACAACGCGATCCACGCCGCCGGTGACGTGCTGGCCCGGCTGGCCGGCTACCGGCCGCGCAGCGTCGAGATCGACGGGTGCACCTACCGGGAGGGGCTGCAGGCGGTAGGTATCTCCGGTGGAGTCGCCGGCAATGTGGTACCCGACGCCTGCGAGGTGCAGGTCAACTTCCGGTTCGCTCCGGACCGCTCGCTGCCCCAGGCCCAGCGGCACGTCCGTGAGGTGCTCGACGGGTTTGAGCTCGAGTTCACCGACGGTGCCGCTGGCGCGCTGCCGGGACTGGACGCGCCAGCGGCCCGAGAGTTCCTGGCCACCATCGCACTCGCACCGGTCGCGAAGTACGGCTGGACGGATGTGTCCCGCTTCGCCGCGCTCGGGATCCCCGCCCTGAACTACGGCCCCGGCGACCCCAACCAAGCGCACACCCGAGAAGAACATGTCCACACCCCCCACATCACCACCTGCACCGAGCTACTGCGCCGCTACCTCACCTCCCCCGTCCCGATATGTCTCCATATCGGGACGGGGCCTAGCTAGGGTGAGGGGGTGGCGGTCGACGATGATCATCCTCGGGAGAGGCAGCGCGGGCCGGTGGTGCTGCGGCGGGGGCGCCGGCATGAGGCGACCACCACCGATCAGCGGCTGCTCGACTCGCGAGGCCCTAGCGACTGGGTGCATACCGACCCGTGGCGGGTGCTGCGTATCCAGGCCGAGTTCGTCGAGGGCTTCGGGGCGCTGGCCGAGCTGCCC
>JBOHFY010000389.1:0-7093 GCA_050699895.1 Pseudonocardiaceae bacterium | reverse complement strand
CTCCACGGCTACGCTGCTCGACGCCGCCGGTATCCCCGTGCTGCTGATCGGCGACTCAGCGGCCAACGTCGTCTATGGCTACGACACGACGGTACCGGTCACCGTCGATGAGCTGGTGCCGCTGGTGCGCGGCGTGGTCCGCGGCGCCCGCCGAGCGCTGGTCGTCGCCGACCTGCCCTTCGGTTCCTACCAGTCCTCCCCGACCCAGGCGCTGGAGACCGCGACCCGTTTCCTCAAAGAGGGCGGCGCGCATGCGGTGAAGCTGGAGGGCGGCCGCCGGGTGGTGCCGCAGGTCGAGGCGCTGGTCGAGGCGGGCGTGCCGGTGATGGCTCACCTCGGGCTCACCCCGCAGTCGGTGCACGCGATGGGCGGCTACCAGGTGCAGGGCCGGGGCGAGTCCGGTGAGCGCCTGCTAGAGGACGCAAAAACCCTGGAAACGGCCGGGGCATTCGCCATCGTGCTGGAAGTCGTCCCCGCCGAGCTGGCCGCCCGGGTCACCGAGGTAGCGAGTATACCCACCATCGGGATCGGGGCCGGACCCGCATGCGACGCGCAGGTCATGGTATGGCAGGACATGGCGGCTTTCCACGTCCCCGGCGGCTGCTCGCCGAAGTTCGTCAAGCCGTACGCCCGGCTCGGCGACGGACTGCGCGAGGCCGCGAGCCACTTCGCTGAGGAGGTCCACACGGGCGCTTATCCAGCTCCGGAGCACACCTACCAGTGACCCCTCCCCGCGCGTTGATCAGTGATCGGGTGGCGGCGGTGCCTGGCCGGGTGTGACGGACGATCAGGCCGGTGGCCTGGGCCGCACTGGTGAGTCAGTGATCGTAGGCAATAAATGCCGTCAGCTCCTCGCTGAGCAGTATCGCTGAGGCCAGGCGGAGCGCGTCGAGGGTTCGCAGCAGCGGATGGCCGATGTCGCCGAGCACCGCACGGGCTTCGGTCAGGGCCCGACCGCCGACCCGCCGCGCCGCCCGGAGTATCTCAACCCGGCCGAGTTCGCTGCTGACCGCCGCTCGCTCAGCCAGTCGCGCAGCGCTGCGGTTTCGTCCTCCAGCCCGACCAATTTCATCAGCGCGGAGGAGACCAGATAGATCACAGCCGCTCTTCGCGCTCAGCGTCGAGCAGCTCGTGACTGGTTGGCTCGCCGGGCGCGGGTGGGACAGGGCGAGGTGACCGTAGACGCCCAGTGGGGCTGGACGCCGGAATGAGCCCGGTGATCCGGATTCCGGCGTGCGTGTGGTAGCGCCGGTTGATCGCGATGAGGTTGGCGGTGAGCGCTTCCACCTGACCGGCGTTGCGCAGCCGGCCGCCGTAGATGCCGCGCGCGCCGGGTAGCACCTCGGCCAGGGCGCACACCAGATCGGTGGCCTCCTGATCGTCGCCCAGCACCAGCACGTCGATGTCCAGGCTGCTCACTTCGGGGTCCTCCAGCAGCACCGCGGAGACGTGGTGGAACGCGGCGGTCACCCGAGACTCGCCCAGCAGGGCCTGGGCCTGCTGGGCGGCGCTGCCCTCGGGCACCGCCCTCGGGTAGGGACCCTGGCTGTCGAAGCCGAGCGGGTTCACGCAGTCGATCACGATCGTGCCGGCCAGCGGCGCGCGCAGCGAGGTGAGCAGCGCGGCGTGACCGTCGAAGGGCACCGCCACGACGACCAGGTCCGACTCGGCGGCGCAGCCGGCATTGTCCGTCCCGCGTACCCGCCGCGAGCCGGCACGTTCTCGCAGCGAGGCTGCGGTGTGCTCGGCCCGGTCGACATCTCGGGAGCCGATCAGCACCGACAGCCCGCCGAGTGCCCAGCGGTAGGCCAAGCCGCGACCCTGCGGACCCGTGCCGCCGAGCACCCCGATGGTGAGCCCCGACAGGTCAGCCTGGGTCACGGGCTGATGGCCGGCGGACGGCGGGGTATCGGGTCCAGGCAGGACACCAAGACCTCCCTGGACTGCGGGTCGGATACCACGGCGTCGTCGCGATCTCGGTACACCAACTCGCCGCTGGTGTCGATCTCCAGCAGATAGCCGGCCTCGGCGAGCTGGCCCTCGTCCAGATCGACCAGCCGTTCGACGCGGCTGGGCACCACCCGGTAGACCGGCCACGGCAGATCGCCGTAGGTCTGATGAAACTCATTGATGAGGTAGGCCATCTGCTGCTGCCAGGGCAAGGGCATCTCCTCGGCCAGTGACCGGGGCAACACCACATAGCCCTCGTCGACCCCCAGCGTGGCCAGCTCGAGATGGTCCCGCAGCGGGGTAGCCGAGGCCGGCCGACTGGCCGGTCGCGGGATCGGGTCTGACGCGTACACCGTCACCTCCGGATGTCAGGCCTTCGCGACCGGCACGCCGGGCCGGACCGCGAGTGGCATCAATTCGTGCTCATCGAAGCTCACAGCCCGCTGCCGCAGCGGTACCGTCTGATTCGCCGCCTCGACCATGCGGCCGTTACCCAGGTACATCGCGACGTGGTGGATGCTATTCGGGTTCGAGGTGTCGTAACCCCAGAACAGCAGGTCACCGGGTTGCGCCTGGCGCACAGGTAGCTGGGTACCGGCCCAGTACTGCTGCGCCGCCACCCGGGGCAGGGTGACCCCAGCCGCCTGGTAGGCCCGCAACATCAAGCCCGAGCAGTCGTAGGCGTTGGGTCCGGTGGCGCCCCAGACGTAGGGCTTGCCCACTTCGCCCAGCGCGAATTGCATCGCCCGCCCGGCGACCTCGGATGATGCGGCCGGTGGGAGCGGCGCGGCGCAGGACACCCGGGTGAACTCCGTGACGTCCCCGCCCACCACGCCGATCGCATTGACGGCCAGCGGTTCCCACTGGTGGTAGCGAGCCGGGAAAGCCGACCGCTCGATGTCCTGCGCGGAATCACCTGGTCGCTGGGTTTCCCAACCGGGTACCGTCAACATCACGTCATAGAACTTGTTGATCTCGTAGTCGGGGTCCGTGACCTGAGCGGCGGTGCCCCACCCCTGCGAGGGGCGCATCTGGAAAATGCCGAGTGAGTCTCGGTCGCCATAGCGCAGGTTGTGCAGCCGGGACTCGGTCATCCCGGCCTGGATGGCAATTTGCCAGGCCCTCGGCGGCAGCCGACGCTGCTTACCGATCGCGATGATCCGCTCGACGATGGCCCGTTGCTCCGCGTCAAGGTCGCTGACCCGCACAGCCACCCGTGGCGCTTCCTTCGGATCGGTGGACGCGAGAACCGAGCCGCACGGCGCGCCGAACATGAAGTCACCGGAACCCACTCCGCCGAGGAGGACCGAGATCGCGGCCACCGCGATGAGGCCGCCAAGCAAGCCGAGGGCCAGCAGCCCGACCAGCCACCGCCGCATGCCTCACCCCGCCCGCTCGTAGCTGGCCACCCGCCAGCCAGCGGGAGTGGAGACCAGCAGCAGCCGCAACACAACCGAGGTGGTGGGCACGTCCACCTCAGCTGAGCCCGCACCCGCGCTGACTGTCCTCGGCGCCTCGATGATCTGGGCGACGGGCACGTTCGCCGGGTCAATCGACTGCAGCTGGGGGAACAAGTCGTCGGTGGTGTAAGGCCGCAGCTGCTCGACCCACCGGGCCGGGGTGATGCCCTTCGGGGCGGTGAGAAACGCCTGCGCCCAGGAGCGCGCGACAGTGAGCGCGGCGACTGGGGCCGGGATGCTGGGAGCGGACGTCCGAGGACGGGAGGCGATGCCGGTCTCGGACGGTAATAAGGGCGGCGCCGGGGCGAACGAGCTGGCCCTCGAGCTCGTCGACGGCGCTGCGGGGACCGTGCTGACCCGGCTGTGGGGCAGCGCCCGCGCGGTTCCGATAACAATCACGACCAGCGCCAGCACGGTTGCCGCGAGGTGCTTGGGGGAACGTACCGGAGCGCCCCAGAACCTGCGGTAGACCGCTGCGCGGCCGCGGTGGGTGCGGATCGGCACGGTGATCTCCCCGGTCAGTCCGCGGTCCGGGCGCTGCCACCAGCAGCGCTGTCCACGCCGACTTCGAGGCCGGCTGAGGGCCGGTACACCACCCACACCGGGCGCCCAGCCACCTCTTCCAGCTCGGCTTGCCTCGGCTCGCCGCGCGGATCACTGACCGCCGACGGCACGTACATCGGGTCCTCGCCAGTCCGGGCACGGCCGGTCGCGGTGACGCTGAACCCGGCCGGCAACGCCGCCAACCGATCGGGCCGCGACGTGTTCTCGCCCGGCCCGGCCAGCGCCATCTCCCCACTGAGCCCTCCAGAACCACCGGGCCGTCCAGAACCGCTCAGAACACCCGGGTCGGGTGCCGGGAGCGCCGCCGGAGCGCCGCCTCGGCGGTCCAACCGCTCGGCCGCGACCAGCACCGACGCGCCAGCCTCCGGACGGCCGCGACTAGCGGCTGCCGAGTCCACGCTCGGTGCGCCCGAATCGGCCTCAGTACCGCGAGCCTCCTCCCAGAACCGCTCAGAAGCGGTGGCCTCGGCACCTGCCTTACGCCGCCGCAGCCGGGCCAGCGCACCCGGTGGCGCGGCGGGTAGCGCACCACCCACCGCACCGACCGCGAGCTCGGTCATCTGCCACATCCGCCGGATCGGGCGGGCTAGCAGCAACATCACCGTCGTGATCATCCCAGCAAGCAGCATCTGCGCGAGCACCGACATGGCGCGGGACGGGTCGAACACCCATACCATCACCAGCGTGTGCAACGCGGCCAGCGCCGAGAGCACGACGATGTTGAGCAGCGCGGCACCGACCGCGCGGCCGACCCCGCGCAGGAGGTCGTGATGCAGGATCGCGACTAGGCCGATGACCGGGCCGAGCAAGATCACCACCCGCAGTAGCACCTGGGCCAGCAACAGCGCGGCCTGGGCGAGCAGCTGGAACAGCCCGAACATCACCGCCTGCAGCGCGGCCAGGAACCCGACGCCGATCCGGTTGCCGTCCAGCCCCTGGAAGTAGCCATAGGCGCTGCCCGTCCGCTCGGCGATGGTCTTGTACTCCTGCTTCTTGCGGTCCGCGACACCGGATTTCGGGTCGTCCGCGCCGGCCGCGATCTCCTGCTTGGTGTAGGCCTGCGCACGGAGCAGGTCCCGGCCGAGCTGGGCGGCCTGCGGACCGTCCGGGGAACCGAACTCCCCGCGCAACCAATTCCGGTAGATGATCTGGTCATGCAGCAGGGCCGGCAACGCGTCACGCTGCTCGATGCCGACCTCCTGGAGGAAGCCAGTGCGCACCTGGTTACTGCCCTCGACCAGGACTCCGTCGAGGACCTGGGTATACAACAGCGGGGTGAGGTAAGTGGCCGCCGCCAGCCAGATGCCGGCCAGCGCCCACGCCGCGCGCTTGCTGACCGTCGCGAGGTCACCGCGCCAGATCGACCGGAACAGCACGATCGCCAGCAACACAGCGACTAGCCCGAACCACGGCGCGTACACGCTGTCATATAGCGCGACCGTGCCGGAGACGATCAGGTCGTTCAGCGGGGCCAGTAGGCCGCCGTCGGCGAGCGCATAGTGCAGCCCGTTGGTGGCGCCAATGATCGCCTTGCCGACATCGAACAGCAGGTTGCCAGTCCAGGTGTCGATCACCGCGTTCGGGTTGCGCAGACCCGAGGGACCGCAGCCCAGATCGTAGGTGTGCCACACCAGCCCGGCGTAGCCGACCTCGGCGTACACGCTGTTCGGCGCGCCAGCCTGCAGCGGCGTGGGGTCGATGGCACCGACCATGCCGGACCCGGGCCGTTCCGGGTTGGGCGCTTGCTTGCAGTCCTCGACGCCCGGGACCTGCGCCAGCGCCGGTGAACCCAGCGCGGCCTGCACGCCGAGCACCGCGATGACCACCATCAACAGCGCCGCGATTCTCCTACCGCGCGGCATCCGGATACTCATGCTCTCGCCCTGACCGCGGCCGCCGGGCCAATCCCGTTGCGCTCTCCAGGCGTGACGTCGGGACCGCCGGGGAGCTCAGCGCTGGGGGGGTCGCCGCGTAGGGCATCCGGCGTGGTGTCCAGCGCGGCGCACAGATGCTCCAGATGCGCGCCAGAGAAATCCACCCGGACCCGCTCCACCCCGCCGGCGCCGTCACCGAAGATGAACTGCCGAGGTGCCCGGTCCCGTTCGGTGGCCATCCGGTCACCACCAGGGCGGCGCCCCAGCGAGGCCACCACCTGCTCATATCCCACCCCGATGGGAACCTTGAGCAGGCGCAGCGCATCGGACTGCGCGGGCGCGTCGTCCAGTCTCCCGACGAAGACCGAGTCCAACAGCGACACGAAGCCCTGGATCTTGAGGAAGTCCGCCGGGATCTGCGACGACAGCAGCACCCGCACATTCCACTTGCGGGAGTCCCGGGCGAAGCGATTCATCAACACCCGGCCGGTGGGAACCTCGGACAGGAAGAACGCCTCATCGATCCAGACCCCCTTGCGCTGGTCGCGGGGACACTCGTAGATCGACCGCTGGGTCAGCCAGGCCGCGAGGTTCAGCAGCTCCACACCGAGCGACTCGGCATCGGTCCAGTGCTCCCGGCCGATAGTGTCCTTGGGTAGGGGCAAGCCGGACATGGTGAGCACGGTGAGCCGGTCGTCACGCGCCTCGGTGTACGGGTCGGCGTCCTTCTCGGGAATGAGCAACGACATGCGTTCGCGCATCTCATCGAGAAAGTCGGCGACCACGATGGCGTGCTCATGGTGCTCCGAGGGGTCACGGCGCAGCATCTCGAACACCTGCCCGGGATGCGCGTCGGGGCGCCCGCCCACCGCACGGACCGCACGGAGCAGCACAATGCGGGTCTTCGCCATCCGGGCGACCTCGAAGGGCAGCACGCCGGTGAGCACGTCGAGCACCAGCCGGCGCCGGGTGGCGGCCGTCAGCGCCTTCTCCCGCCGCCAGGCCCGCTCCGGGTCGTCCTCATCAAGGAAATGCGCCAGCTCGGGCTCAGCGACCACCCGGTAGGGGTTGAGGATGCCGGGCTGCGCGTTGAGCAGGTTGATCGGCCGGGCGTAGGGCCGCAGCTCGGGCAGCTCACACAGCCTGGACAGCGGGCCCGACGGGTCCAGCAGGGTCCAGTACGCGCCAGAACGCAGCGTCTTATACACGATGCCGCCGCCCAGGAAGGACTTGCCACCACCGAGC
>JBOHFY010000388.1:0-12012 GCA_050699895.1 Pseudonocardiaceae bacterium | reverse complement strand
ATCCTCCCGCACGGAGGACGGCATGTCAGCCATGGTCAACGTCACTGGTCTTGAAGTCCTGTCTTCGCCCTACTCGCTACACAGATTCACATGATCGCCATGTCCCACGAGAGTTTGACAGAGAGGGCAACCCGCTGGCGCAGTTGCGACGGCACCACGAGGACAACCCTGAGCTGTTGGCCTGCGTACGGTGGCTACACCGAAGCCGTTCGGAGCTTATGGGCGCGAGCGATCTCATCGACGCATGGCTGGCCGTGGCACCGGCAAGGGAGTCCATCATGGACGCGATCGACCGCAGCGCTGCACTTGGTACTTTCGATCAGGCATGGAGCGCACGAAGTCTTCAGGTCGCTGGGGAGCACGCCGCCGCGACTGAAATGGCCGAGCGGGCGCTTCGCTCGCCTCACGGTTCCAGTGGTAGCGACGATTTCCTGAATGCAGGCGTGGAACAGTGGGCGGCAGAGCGCATACGAGAGCTGCTCGACGACACAGTCACAGCTCCCCTGCGGGTGCAGCGACTACGGCAGATGCTTGCCTGGCTCACCGCCGCTCCCGGTCAGCAGTAGGCGCGCTATTTATCCAGCGTCGGTGTCCAACCTCTTCTGCGACGCGTGACCCAACCCGCACCGCGGGCCTGCCGGGGCGCCGCTCCCAGACACGGGCGAAGTGCTCGATCGCCGGAACTGTCCACAGTGGCCCGGTCCCTACCCGGGCCACTGGTGCCGGGAACCGAGTATTGGAAGCGGCCAACTGGTGGACCCGCTGCCGGGACACCCCGAGGATCTCGGCGGCGTCAGCAGCCGAGGCCAGCGGGGGAAAGTCGGGGCGCAGCGCTTCGGTCTCGAACTGTTCCGGGGTGCACACGCGAAGGCCGACAACCTGTCCAGTCGCGATCTCGCCGAGGACGGTGCGCATGACTTGTACAGCGGTCCGCGCCGCCGCGATCGCGTCCAATTCGTCCAGTTCGACGATCAGCGTAAAACCAGGGCCCTCGGCGCGGTTAGCGACGGTGGCGTCCCATCGCTCAGCAGCCTCGTCCAGCGCGAGGAGGTACTCCTCCCCGAGTGGGGCTGGGGTGGCGACAGTGACTTGCGTGATCCACTTACTCACAGCAGGCCCTCCTTCAGGCGTCGTCGTGGGTTGCTCGGCGTAGCGGGGTAGCGGGTCACGTAACTTCCGTCGGGGTGTGGAAGCGGCGGTAGCCGTTGGAGTCCACCGTGACAGTCCAGCCTTGCGAGCAGGCCCATACGATGAGCTTGTCAATGTCCTCTGCCACCTTCCCCCATTCCCTAGCGGTACCGCAAGAGTACATCGTCAAGTGATCAACACAAGGCGCAGCCCACGAGGAGTAATCGTAGTTAGCCGGTGATGGCGTGGATGGCGCTGAGCACGCCCAGGACGGTCATCACCAGTGCGGCGGCACGCGCGATCCAGGGCAATGGAATCCAGCGCAGCAGCTGCCGGCCAGCGAGGATGGCCAGGCCCCCGACAGCCCACAGGCCCAGCACCGCGCCGAGCCCGACGGTGAGCGGATCATGGTACTTGGCGGCCAGGTTGGCCGTGGCGATCTGGGTGAGATCCCCGAACTCCGCGACGAACAGTACCCCGAAGCTCGTCGCCACGACTGTCCAGAATCCGGCCCGCTGGTCGCGGACCCGTGGCAGCGGGGCCGCCGCACCGTGCGGCACGGGCTCGTCGACGGCGGACACCGAGCCCGGCACCCGCCGTCGCGGCGCATCCAACGACCCGTGTTGATCGTCGCGCCCGTCCTCGTCGTGGCGCAGCATCAGCGCCGCGCCAGCCAGGAACAGCACCGCCACGATGGCCTCGACGATCCGGTGGGGCGCCAGGCTCACGACGCTGCCCGCAGCCACGGCGATAATCACATGCAACGCGAACGCCGCCGCCACTCCGATGAACACGACACCGGGCCGGTAGCGGGTGGCCAGCACCAGACTCGCCAGCGCGGTCTTATCAGGAAGCTCGGCCACGAAAATGACGCCGAACACCGTAGCCAGCAGGGTCAGATTCACCGGGGAGTTCCCGCCGTCAGCCGGCGGGAGGCTATTGGGCTAGGGTAGGAGACCACAAGGGACTCCTAGCTCAGAAGGTACGACATGGAGTTGGGCCGTAAGCCAGCGGAGCTCTCGAAGGAGCAACGCCAGCTGCTTCATCGCGCTCATCAGCGCCTGCGCAATACCTCGCACGCGCTGGAGGCGTTAACGGTGGTCGAGCCGGTCCGAGGCCGCTGGGTCGCCACGCCCGCTCCCCTTGAGGCTCTCGAGGCGGCACAGAATGACCTCCATCTCGCGTGCCAGGAGTTCTGGCGTGTTCATCAGGAGCTACTGTGCTGCGATCCTCCCGTCGGCGCTCTCGGCACAGGGTCCGGTGAGCTAGAGGAACGTGACCGAGAGAAAAATGCCGGCAACCAGAACCACGGCCACCGTCAGTAATGCCCAGGCGACGGCCCCGCCTCGGGGATCGTCCGTGCGGTCCAGCTCCGGCAAGTCGGACGCGATGTGCTCCGGCTCGATCATCTCTCCTCCTCGTGGGCCAGCCAGGACCGCTCAACTTGCAGAGGCTATACCCAAGCGGACTCGGTCAGCCGCCGAAGGCCTGCGTCCAGTAGAGCTTGCCAGAATGACTACGAGCCACCGCCAGGCCAGTCTCCCTGAACACACAATTCAGCATGTTGGCGCGGTGCCGAGAGCTGTTCGACCAGAAATTCACCGCCCCGTGAGCACTCTGGGACTGGGCGACGTTCTCACCCCACCGTGAATAGCCCAATCCGCCCAGCCGGCTGTCGACCGTGCTGCCGTTAGCCCCCCCGTGACCGAATCCGTCGCGACCGGCCTGGTCCCGGCTTTGCCGCTCAGCTGGAGTCCGCAGCTTCGGAACGACCCACAAGGACGCACATCCCGCCCTGACCCGTTCCTGGTTGATCAGCGTGAGTGCCTGGCTCACGGAAGCCGCACCATCGGTGTAGTCCACGGCGGCGGCGGTCGGGATGGGGCCGATGGGGCCGACGCTCACCGCGATGAGCGGGACGACGAGTGCTAAGCGATACTTCCACACGCTCTTGATCACCGTATGCTCTCCATCGCCGGGCTTGCCATCCGCCTTGCTCAACGAGCGGTATCGCGGCCAGCTCCGCCTCGGCGACCTCCCACAGCGGGCCAGCGGCCGACGGCCAGGCGCTGAGCTTCCCGCGTCGCCCACGGGGCCGCGAGTACCAGCGCTCGACGGATTTTACCCGCAGCTAACCGAGCTCAGGCCGGGCGGTAACCACGTGCTCCGTAGCGTCTGTCCTATGACCCCGCACCTCACTCCCGCCTCTGGCCGCGAGAACGACCGCTACCCGCGGTCGCGCACCGGAAGCAACAGCGCTCCCACCGTGGAACGGCACCCTGATCTGGGTGTGCGGCCAGGCGAGTCAGACCCGGCTCGAATGCTGTCCGGGGTGCTGCTGCTCGTGGTCGCGACGATCATCATGGTACTGGCGCTAGCGTGGTGGCTGGTCTGAAGTCCGCTTGTCGCAGACCAGCTAGCTACCTGTGCGGCCGAGGCCAGCCGCCGCTAGCGGTGCCGCGATGTCCTCCAGAGACCGGCCTTCGGCGGCAACCCCGAAGACCACCGCGACCACCCCACCGGCGATCATCACGAGCGCGCCGAGCAGGTAGCCGAGAAACAGTGTGAACGGCCGCGAACCATCCCCGATGAGCGCGCCGTACAGGAACGGGCCGAGCGCGCCGAAGCACTGCGCGATGGCGAAGAACACCGCGATCGCCTTAGCCCGCACCTCGAGCGGAAAGATCTCGCTGACCGTGAGGTACGCGGCAGCGGCACCCGGCGAGGCAAAGAAGAAGATCACGCACCAGGAGATCGTCTGAGTCGTCGCGGTGAGCAGTCCAGCATTGAACAGGAAGGCGCTGATGCCGAGCAGGCCGCCGGAAATAAGGTAGGTACTGGCGATCATGGTCTTGCGACCAATCGTGTCGAAGAGAAACCCGAGGATCAGCGGGCCGATCAGGTTGCCGACGGCGAAGGCAATGAGGTATAGCGGAGCTGAGCTCGGCGCCACCCCGTAAAACTTCCCCAGCACCAAGGTGGAGGTGAAGAAGATGGCGTTGTACAGGAATGACTGGCTGATCATCAGCGACGCACCGAGCACGGCCCGGCTCGGGTACTCGCGGAACAGCACCCGGGTCAACGCCAGATAACCGATCTGGTCGGTCGGCCGCAGGTCGATCGCCTTGCTCTCGTCGACCGGCGGCACCGTCTTCCCGGACCGCGCCACCTCATGCTCGATGAAGGAGATGGACTCCTCAGCGGCCTGCTCACGGCCGTTCATGACCTGCCATCGGGGGCTCTCCGGCAGGTTGCGCCGCACCAGCAGGATCACCAGACCCAGCACCGGGCCGATGAGGAAGCCGACCCGCCAGCCGATGCTGGGACTCAGCACGTTCAGCATGACGAATGTGCCCAGCGTGCCGAGGATCGCGCCCGCCCAATACGTGCCGTTGACTCCGATATCGACCCGCCCGCGGTATCGGGCCGGAATCAGCTCGTCGATCGCGGAGTTGATCGCGGCATATTCGCCACCGATACCGGTGCCGGCGATAAAGCGGGTGAGGTACAGAAAGACAATCCAACCGGCGCCATTACCCAAGGTCAGCGCGGTGAGACCGCTGCCGACCAGGTAGACACTCAGCGTGATCATGAACAGGTTGCGCCGCCCCCATTTGTCCGACATCCGGCCGAACACCAGCGCGCCGACGACTTCGCCCATCAGGTACACCGTCGCGATGAGCCCGACCGCGGCGGAGGACAGGTTGAGCGTCTGGGGCTCGTTCAGCACCGCTCCGACACCGGTAGCGACCGTGATCTCGAGGCCATCCAGGATCCACGCCACCCCGAGCGCGATCACCATCCGGGTATGGAACGGTGACCAGGGCAGCCGGTCGATCCTCGCGGGGATCAGGCTGCGGACCGCACCAGGCTTCAGGTGACTCGCTGTGGTCATCAATACCCCCAGTCGTGAGAGGTGCTGAACAAGGCTAGCTCGACCGTAGAGCTATCCGCCTAGTTCCAGCAGCTCGCTGTGGTGAGTTCAGGAAGCCGACCTCGGACGACTGAGCGCTGATGAGCACTCTCAGTCAGGTGGGGACAACGGAGCGCCACCTACCGGTGAAAGTCCTTGCCGGTGCCGAGAAGGCCGGGAATGCTTGAGTCAGACAGTTACGTGTGTGCGACATACAGTGAAGTGCAACATACAGTGAAGGGGGCTCGATGCCTAGTTCCCCGCCGGTAGCCGACGATCTCAGGGTCGCCAGCCGGATAGGCACCGGGCTGGCCCGACTGATCCGGCTCAGCGAGCGCGCCGCCGTCTCCTACCGGGACGGCCTCGACCGGCCGTCGTTCATGTTACTCCACACGCTGGTCTGCGCCGGGCCATCGCGAGTCACCACGCTCGCCGCCGCGGTGCACTCCGACCCGTCCACGGTCAGCAGGCAGGCCGCACATCTCGTTGGTATGGGCCTGGTGGAGCGGCGGGCTGATCCCGGTGACGGGCGCGCGTCGCTGCTTGCCATCACCGACGCCGGGGCGACCCTCCTGGAGCACGCCCAACAGCGCCGCGACGACCGGACCGCAGCGATCATCGAATCGTGGCAGCCCGCCGAGCGCGAGCAGTTCGCCGACCTCATCACCCGCTTCACCGCCGGTTACGAGGCGAACTGGTGCGCCGGCCGCCCAGACCCCGCACGCAGCTGACCCGGGGTGGTGGCCTCGGCGAGGGTGACGTGTTGACCTTCGGCGGTGATGGTGATCCGCCACCGCTCTGGGCCGGGGCGCCCGGCCTGGCACCACCCGTGGTACGCGGTTTCGATTTCGTCCCAGAGGTTACGGGGCCCGGACTGGTGCACCGGGTAGGTAGAGGTGTCGGGCTGGTGGACGAGGTTGGCCCAGGAATCGGTGACGGGGTCAACGAACCACAGCCGGGCGTCATCGGCGTAGTGCTCGGCACGGACATAGATGGGGGTGCAATTCGGGACTGTCATGCCGATGGCCAGGGAGGCGTCGTAGTCACTGGCTACCTGGTAGGGGGCCACGGTGGTGTGGCTTGTGCGGGCGGTGGTCTCGTCGCATTCGTCGTCATCAATGGTGGCGCGGAAACGCTGGTCGCGGAGCTGCATGAACGCGACATCGCCGACAATGCGACCTTCCGCGGTGCCGTCACCGTTCACCGTCAGACGGACCAACGCGCCGTTGTGGTATGGGGTTCCCCAGGGGGTGAGGATCGACCCACCTGGGCGGGTCTGGGCCACCCAGGCGTAGGGCACCTGGCGCACGGCGGCGGTGGCGATGATCCGGTCATACGGCGCGTGGGGTGGGTAGCCCCGCGCCCCGTCGCCGGTGATCACGATCACCGGATACCCTGCGGCGCTCAGCGCGTCGCGGGCATGGTCGGCTACCTGGGAGTCGATCTCGATGCTGGTGACGTTGCCGGTCCCGAGGCGGTGGGCGAGAAGGGCGGCGTTGTAACCGGTCCCGGTACCGATCTCCAAGACCCGCATGCCCGGTTGCGCGTCCAGCGCGGTGAGCATGAGGGCGACCACGTCGGGTTTGCTGGCTGAGCTGGTGATGTAGCGGCCACGCCGGCCCGCTCCGGTGGGGTGACCGTCGTCGACTTGGGTGATCACGGCCTCGGGTGCGTAGGCCATCTCCCACCAGCGGTCCGGATCATCGGCGCGTCGCAGCGGCACCAGCTCCCCGCTGGAATCGTCCCAGATGGTATCGGGAATGAACTGGTGGCGAGGTAGGGCCGCGAAGGCGTCCAGCCAGGGCGGGGTCAGCTTGCCACCGGTGGCGAGAACGTCGAGCAGGCGCTGGTGGCGCGCGGTGATGTCGCTCATTCCGTGTCTTGGTCTTCGGTTTCTTGGTCCGGGTCCGCCGTGCCGCCGCAGTGCTTACCGCCGTCGTCTTTTTCGTCGTCTCTGACGTCGTCCTTGGGGACCGGTTTCGACCATTGCCCGTCTTTGGTGTTGTCCTGATCGTGCTTGCCCATCGGGCGTACCCCCCCTTTGATGAGTCCTCTGAGTGGAGACTTGAAGTATTTTATCGGACTTCGATGTATCACACAATAAGTTCGTGCTTGCCCCGCCGCAGGCAACGGCAGCGCCGGCCTTCGATGATGCGGATGTCGTGCCGAACTCGCGCGGCGGCGGCGACACCGGCTTCGTGTCGCGCAACGCGGCGTGACGGCTGTCATGGTGACCCGACAGGCCACCCTGATCGGCTGCGGGCGGCGTAGGCCGCTGGGGGATGTGTTCGCTACGCTGCCGGCATGGATGCCCAAGAATTGCCGGTGGAGGACCCGGCTGACTGGGCGCGGGCGATCGACCGGGTGGCTCGCGGTGAGGTCGTGCACCTGGCGCGGAACGGCCGACCGATTGCTGATCTGGTACCCGTCGGCACGGACGTGAGCGTGGCGCGGGCTCAGCGGGCCGCGCGGGCGATAACCCAACGGATGGCTGAGAGCGGTTCGGGGCGCCCACTGTGACGCACTATCGGCGGGTGTATGAGTCCTGCGGTCAGCCCTGGCCGGGCGAGCAGGAGATCCGGCGGCGTTTCCCCGTAGCTGATGCCTCCTGACCGAGCGGATGGAACGCGCTGACAACCGATCCCGGCCAGCTAAAGCGCAGCGACCCCCAGGTACCAACCGAGCTGCTCCTCTAAACCCGATCCCAGACAACGACGTATCCGCCTTGCGGATCGCGCACACCGCCACCGAGGAGTTCGATCATGGAGTACCAACCGTTCCTGGAACCCATACCTACGTACCAGAGCGCCGTGTACGAGATCGCCTGGTTCGAGCGTTACGACTGGGCCGACGATCCCGTTGCGGCAGCGGTGTGCTGCGCGCTGGCCATGGTGGTGGTGCCGATCGCCGTCTTTGTAGCGTGCTTTGTCGTCCTCATCATTGGCCTGATCTTCGGCGCGAGCTTGGCCTCGGTGCTCGATGTAGTGTTCATAACCTCGTTGTGTTTCGCGGCTCTTTGCGCGTTGGCTACCGTCGGGCTGTTGGTTTACCGCTTCGCTGTGCTGCCCGGACGTGAGCGACCGAGCGAGCGGTTCGACCAGGCTGTGGACGCATGGCGCCAGCGGCGACTAGATCACGTCATGGACTGGGAACAACGCCTCGGCTGGCCCGCCGCATAGCCAGGTCTACGGCCGGGGAATCGGCCTGGCCGGCTACCCGATACCGGCGACCCGCTGCAACATGGTGAGCATGATGTCGGTCCCCGCCTTCACGAGAACATCCTTTCCCAGAGCAAGGACGGTGCGTCCCGCTCGCGCAGCGGCAGGGGCGTGGGGGTTACCTTGCTCGATCGATGTCCGCATCTCGGTCAATGCCTGCCAGAGTTGGCCGGTCTGCTCCAGGCTCAGGTTGAGCTGCTGGTGATTCTGGGCAATCAGATCCAAGGCTTGGGACAGGACCGCAACGTCTGTCCCCGCTCGGACGGCAATCGGGCCCCTGTTGCCCTGGTTGACGTCGCCCTGGGTACCGAAGTTGACGTTGCCCTGGTTGACGTTGCCCTGGTTGACGTTCATTCCTTGAGCCCCTCGTGCGTCGATGATGTTCTGGATGGCGCGTCGTTCCGCCGCCGTGTGATCCAGCTCTTCGCCCTGTTCCCGGCAGTGGGCCAGCAGCCAGATTTTGCCGGCGTCCGTGATGGCCATCCCCCACTCGCCTGATCCGCCGCGGCGGATCAGGCGCCATGCGTCGGCAACTTCGATCGCCTCCTCCACGGCACGGGGCCGCACGGTGAGCGGGGTCGCAGCACCGTAGAGACGCCGCAGCAGCCAAACAAGCCAAGCCGCCGTCTGCTCGGTACCGCAGGCAGAGCAGTCGCCCACCGGCACCGACGCTGCCCTGGTCTGGACCGTCACGGAGGCCGCCACCCCCTTGCAGGCCCCGTCGCTGAGCGCGTAGAGGATCGGTTCCCGGCGCCCGTAGTGATGGAACACCGCGAGCACCCGACCCCAGGGCACGTACTCGTCCGTAGCTTCCTTGACGTCGTGGCCGATCTCCAGCGAATCGTAGACGGTGTCGACCGTCTTCATCACCTTCTTCAGTGTGCCCATTTCATACCCAGGCCGCACATCCTCGGGAGTTACGGACTGAAGCTCCCGAGCCGGGTCGTAGCTGTTCTCTGTCTCGTAAATTGTGCGCAGCGGGGGCAGCAACGCCTCGAACGTGGGCGGCGGTAGCAGCCACGGGAACGCATCCCAAGCCTCAGGCCGCGACGGCCGCTGCTGCTGGTGGGCTCGGTGGTAGGCGCACACCAGGCGCTCGGGTTCAATCCGCATCACGCGGGTATTGTGGCGGGCCACCACATTCGGTCAGCGCCGGGGGCTAAGCTCGCCTCCGACCCAGCCATAGCACCGTTCACGTTCTTACGGCCCGATGAGGTTGCGATCAGCCGTCCGTGCTCGGTGTGCCGGCGCCAGGTGGCCGGCTGGCGATTGATGGGGACAACGCCCACTGGGCCGGTGTCAGCGCGCCCACCGCGGCACACCCGGCTCCCCGTCGGGGCAGTGGGGATCCGGCTGGCCGCCAGCGGGAAGCGAGACGGGGCAGTTCGACCGGCGGCCAGCCGAAATCGTGGTGGCGAACAGGGGATTCAGGAGCACGCAGGCCCGCTCGCCGTGGGGCGTCGTGTCGGTCCACAGCGGTACTCCCCCGATCCGACCTGTCGTGTGGAAGGCGGCGGCCCCGCGCGGTTTTGTCGCCCGAGAAGCGGGGCCGCCGCCACTCACCGCCGCTCTGGGATGGGAGGTGACGAGCGGCGGCGTGGTGGTAACTCTCCCGGCTCTAGACACGCACAGGAATCACGTGACCACGTGCTGTCAAGGGCGGATCGTAGGGAGGATCTCCATCCTCCCTACGATCCGCCGGTGCGCACCAGAAGGGTGTTGATCCGGTGCCGCAGGTGCGCGATGTCCTCCAGGTTCTGGTGCGCGGCGGCGTGGTGGTTGAGTTCCCGCAGGTCGTCGAGGGTTCGGCGGGAGCGGATGGTGCCGGCGGAATCCAGCGCCTCGACGCCGAGGGCGGCGGCCTGGAGCGGGTCACCGGTGGCCATCGTGAGGCTGGCCAGCTTGGTCTGGGTGATCGCCCGGGAGCGGACCTGGCCGACGGAGTACCCGGCGATCGCCGTGGTGAGCCGGTTGGTGGCCGCACCGGGGTCGTGGCCCAGTATCGCCAGATCGAACAGTGCCTGCCCGGTGTTCCCAGCGTGCATGGCGACGTCCCAGAAGGCCATATACGGCGGGTCGTCGGCCGGGGTGGAATGCCCGAAGTGTTCATCGGCAGTGCCGATAGCGGCCAGTGTCTCCTGAATCCGGCGCATTCTGGCCAGCGCGCGCCCCCGGTCGGTGTGCAGCATCGCCCGCTCGGTCGCGGTGAGCCGGTCATCAGCGCGGACCAGGGCGAGCTCGGCCAGCGTGAGTGCCTCATCGGGGCGCCCGGTCCGGATTGCCTGTACCGCCATGGTGGACAGGACCGTGGCCCGCAGGTGCCAGTCTTCGGCCTCCTCGGCGCAGCCCAGCGCGAAGCTGAACACCCGGCGCGCGTCGTCGTGGGTGCCGGCGTCGAAGGCCATGGTCCCGGCGGTCTCGGCGAGATCGCCGACTGCGGAGAACAGCCCGGGGCGCAGCGGATCCGGGCAGGTGGCCTCCAGCAGGCCTGCCGACCAGCTCAGCTGGGCCAGCGCGGCGTTCCGGGCGAACCCGCCGCCGTATCTGGCTTCCCAGTCGGTGAACACCCGCGCGGCGACGCGGATCTGCTCGATGTCACTCGCGCCGACCCGCGCGGGGGTCGGGGGCGGCTCGACGCCGTCCAACAGTGCCGCCACTGGCCCCAAGACCAGCGTGCCCACACCCAGGGCGGTCGTGCCGCGGATGAGCTGTTGACGTTTCACGTTGTCCAGTGTCACCGCCGCGCGACGGGAACGGGCGTTGACGAATCCTAGCGCGGCATCGGTGGAGACACCCAGGATCGCCCGCAGAGCTTCTCGATACAACTTACCCGGCCAACGGATGACACCGCCCTCCAGCTTGCCGATGTAGTTCGCCGTGGCCAGCACCACCGTCTCGTTGTGGTGCTCCCAGACCCAGGCGTTCACCAGCTCGGCGAGTTCCTGCCGGGTCAGGCACCCATCCGGGTAGGCGAGGGACGCGGTGCGCTCCCGCGCCGCCCGGAGCTGATCATTCGGCGTGGCCACGGCTGCACCTCCCGTCAGGTGATGCGGGTCGGCTGAGCACCGTCGTGAGCACTGATCATGCCTCCCTCTCGGATCCAGGGATGTGCCACTTGCCTTGTTCGGTGTGAGCTCGCGCGGGTCACAGTGTTCAGGTGAGGCTGATCCGTTGCTGGTGGGGGGTGATGGTCCCGGTTTGGCGGGTCAGGTAGTGCTCGCTGAGGGGGGTGGGCACCACACTGGCCCAGGATCCGGTGATCGGGTCGAGCAGCCACGCCACCCCGTGCCCGCGCTCGGTGGTGCGTTTCTCCAGGCCGTAGCGGCAGTAAGGAACGCTGACCGCGGTCGCCCAGCGCGGCGCCTCGCGCAGCAACGCTGTGAACGGGTCGACCTTGCTGCGGGCGGGCTCGACATCGGGGTCGTCCCATCGCAGCGCGGAGAAGGACGCGCCGAGTGTGCGCTGGGCGCGCAGCTCCATGCTGTACCGCCGCGGTGGCGATCACCCGGTCCACCGGCCCGGTGGCGGCCAGGGCCATCGCGCCGTCGGCCGTTAGCGGGTGTCCCGTAGATCTCGCAGTTTGTGACGCTCCGCCGAGTTCGACAGAGAGCTGCCGGGAGCCGACCGAACAGCGCTCCTGAACGATCCGCTGCACCATCATCATTGTCGAACTCGGCGCACTGAGAGCACCCAAGATCAGGCCCGTCCCCCGAAGACCCTCATGATCGTGGTTTGTGTGTCGGAGACGACACC
>JBOHFY010000387.1:0-6644 GCA_050699895.1 Pseudonocardiaceae bacterium | reverse complement strand
GGCCCGGGGTAGGGCGGCGCAGGACCTGCAGCTGGCCCTGTTCGCCGAAGCGCAGCGATGCGGGTACAACCAGGGCGGATACCGGATGCCCCGGATCCTGGTCGGTCCCGAGGCGGTAACCGAGCTTGTCGTGACCCAGCCCGCCGACGTGGTGCTCAACGGGGTGACCGGTTCGCGCGGCCTGGCGCCGACACTCGCGGCGCTGCGCAGCGGCGCCATCCTGGCGCTGGCCAACAAGGAGTCCCTGGTGGCTGGGGGCACGCTGGTCACCCGCGCCGCAGCGCCGGGCCAGATCGTGCCGGTGGACTCCGAGCACTCGGCACTTGCCCAGTGTCTGCGCGCCGGCAGCCGGGCGGAGGTATCCCGGTTGGTGCTCACCGCCTCCGGAGGGCCCTTCCGAGGGTGCCGCCCTGAGGAGCTGGACGGGGTCACCGCCGAGCAGGCCCTGGCGCACCCGACCTGGCGGATGGGACCGGTCGTGACGGTGAACTCGGCCACCCTGATGAACAAGGGCCTGGAGCTGATCGAGACGCACCTGCTGTTCGGCGTGCCCTACGACCGCATCGACGTCGTGGTGCACCCGCAGTCGGTGGTTCACTCGATGGTCACCTTCACCGATGGCTCAACGATCGCCCAGGCCAGCCCGCCGGACATGCGACTGCCGATCGCGCTGGCGCTCGGCTGGCCGGACCGGGTCGCTGACGCGGCCCCGGCCTGCGACTTCGGTAGTCCCGCAGTCTGGACCTTCGAACCGGTGGACGCCGAGACCTTCCCCGCCATCGAGCTGGCCAAGGCGGCGGGTACGGCCGGCGGGTGTGTGCCGGCGGTGTTCAACGCGGCCAACGAGGAGGCGGTGGCCGCCTTCCTGGAGGGCCGGGTCTCCTTCCGCGGGATCGTCGAGGCGGTGGCGGTCGTGCTGGGTGAGGCGCAAGGGTGGCGGGCCGACCCGACTACGGTAGGGGACGTGCTGGCCGCCGAAGACTGGGCTCGAAGCAGGGCCACGGAGCTGCTGGGCGGCCGACCCGCCGGCGCCCAGAGAAGCCCAAAGTGAGGAGCGGAGTGTGACGTTTGTGCTGGGTGTGGTGCTATTCGCGGTGGGCATCGGGATCTCTATCGCGCTGCACGAGGCCGGCCACATGTACAGCGCGAAGGCCTTCGGGATGAAGGTGCGCCGCTACTTCATCGGCTTTGGCCCTACTCTGTTCTCTTTCCGCCGGGGTGAGACCGAGTACGGCCTCAAACTGATCCCGGCCGGTGGCTTCTGCGATATCGCCGGGATGACCGCGCTGGAGGAGCTGTCCGACCCGCAGGACCGCACGCGGGCGTTCTTTCGTTTTCCCACCTGGCAGCGCGTGGTGGTGCTGTCCGCTGGCTCGCTGACCCACTTCGCCGTGGGCATCGTGCTGATCTATGTGATGGCGGTGTCGACCGGCCTGCCGAACCTGAACCCCCAACCGGTCCCCGCGGTGGTGTCCGCGGTCAGCCCGTGCATCGCGGTGCGGGCCGATGGCTCGTGCCAGCCGGGTTCCCCGGCGCCGGCCAGGAACGCGGGACTGCGGCCGGGTGACCGCGTGCTGGCCGTGGCGGGTACCCCGGTGCGCGACTTCGATGAGCTGGTCAAGGCTATCCAGAGCCGCTCCGGTCCCACCGAGTTCCGGCTTGAGCATGCTGGGCAGCAACGCGCCGTGCTGATTGACGTCGCCCGGGTCCCGATCTCGGCGCTGGGTGGCCAGGGCAACCAGCTGGTCGGCGCGATCGGAGTGGCGCCGCGGCGCTCGGCCGTCGCGCGGCTGCACTACGGTCCGGTGGACGCGGTGGGGCAGACCGCTGTTTTCACCGGCGCCATGTTCGCCAACACCTGGCAGGGGCTCAAGCAATTCCCGAACAAGATTCCGGCGCTATTGGATCGGATCCACGGGGAGGACCGACCGGACTCCCCGGTCAGCGTGGTCGGGGCCAGCGTGCTCGGTGGCGATGCCGTGGGTTTCGGCGCGTGGTGGTTCTTCCTGTTCCTGCTCGCGTCGCTGAACCTTTTCGTCGGGGTGTTCAACTTGCTGCCACTGCTTCCGCTGGACGGCGGGCATATCGCGGTCAACCTCTACGAAGGCCTCCGCAACGCCGTCCGCCGAGCCACCGGCCGCGCTAACGGCCCCCCGGTGGACTACACCCGGCTGATGCCGCTGACCTACGCGGTAATGATCGTCTTCATTGGGGTGAGCGCGCTGACCATCACCGCCGACATCATCAATCCCATTCGCCTACCGCACTGATGGGGCCTCCCATGATGATTGGCATGCCGGCTCTGCCGCCGCCAGTACTCGCCGAGCGCCGCAAGACCTGCCAGCTGCGGGTTGGAGCGGTGGGCGTGGGCAGCGAGCACCCGGTGTCCGTCCAGTCGATGACCACCACACTCACCGCTGACGTCGACGCCACTCTGCAGCAGATCGCCGAGCTCACGACGGCGGGGTGCGACATCGTGCGGGTGGCCGTCCCCAGCGCCGACGACGCCGAGGCGCTGCCGACCATCACGCGCAAGTCGCGGATCCCGGTGATCGCCGATATCCATTTCCAGCCCAAGTATGTCTTCGCCGCCATCGACGCGGGGTGCGCCGCCGTGCGGGTCAACCCCGGCAACATCAAGCGCTTCGACGACCGGGTCGGTGAGATCGCCAAGGCCGCGAAGGACGCGGGCGTCTCGATCCGCATCGGCGTCAACGCCGGGTCGCTGGACCCCAAGATCCTGGCCAAGTACGGCAAGGCAACCCCGGAGGCACTGGTCGCCTCCGCGCTGTGGGAGGCGGGCCTGTTCGCCGAGCACGACTTCCACGACATCAAGATCTCGGTGAAGCATCACGACCCGGTGGTCATGGTGCGGGCCTACGAACAGCTCGCGGCGCAGTGTGACTACCCCTTGCATCTCGGGGTCACCGAGGCGGGCCCAGCGTTCCAGGGCACCATCAAGTCCGCCACCGCGTTCGGGGCGTTGCTCAGCCAGGGCATTGGGGACACCATCCGAGTCTCGCTGTCCGCGCCACCGGTCGAGGAGGTCAAAGTCGGGCTGCAGATCTTGGAGTCGCTGAACCTGCGGGCCCGCCGGTTGGAGATCGTGTCCTGCCCGTCCTGCGGGCGGGCTCAGGTCGACGTCTACAAGCTCGCGGAGGAGGTGACCGCGGGGCTGGAGGGCATGGAGGTGCCGCTGCGGGTGGCCGTGATGGGCTGCGTGGTCAACGGACCCGGCGAGGCCCGCGAGGCCGACCTCGGGGTGGCCTCGGGCAACGGCAAGGGCCAGATCTTCGTCCGCGGCAAAGTGATCAAGACTGTCCCCGAGGCGCAGATCGTCGAGACACTCATTGAGGAGGCCTTCCGCTTGGCTGAGGATGCTGCACCGCGGGAGGCATGAGCGGTGGGGGTCCTCCGGTGGTGCTCACTGCTGTTCTGGCACGCTGGGTAGCGTGCTCAAGCACGCGGGCGCGCGCCTGTTGGATGACCGTGACGTGCGCGGCGTCCGTGCCGCGTTGGCCGCTGACCCGGTGATGTCCTGCATGGTGGCCGCCCGGGTCGAGAACCGTGGGCTGGATCCGTGGCGGCTCGGCGGGGAGCTGTGGGGTTTCGCCGGCAGTCCAGAAGCAGGAGGGCTGGAGGGGCTGTGCTTCTCCGGCGCCAATCTCGTCCCACTGCGCGGAGGGCGGTCGGCGATCCGGGCCTTCGCCGAGCGGGCGGCGCGCCGCGCCAGGTCCTGCTCGTCGATGGTGGGACCGGCTGATCAGGTGCTGGGGCTGTGGTCGGAGTTGTGCGAAAGCTGGGGCCCGGCCCGCGATGAGCGGCCGAACCAACCGCTGCTGGTGCTCGCCGAGCGGCCCCTGGTGCGCTGCGACTCGCTGGTGCGCCGAGTCCGTCCCGACGAGGTGGACCGTTATCTGCCGGCTGCGGTGGCGATGTTCACCGAGGAGGTGGGGGTCGACCCTCGGCTGCCCGACGGTGGTACCGGCTACCGGTCCCGGGTCGCGGAGTTGATCGCGGCTGGCCGGGCGTTCGCTCGCTTCGAGGACGGTGCGGTGGTGTTCAAGGCCGAGATCGGGGCGATGTCAGCCACGGTGGGCCAGATCCAAGGGGTGTGGGTGCACCCGGATTGGCGTGGGCAGGGCCTCGCGGCGGGCGCGACCGCAGCTGTGGTGGCCCGACTGCAGGGGATGGGCCGAGCCGCCAGCCTGTACGTCAACGCCTACAATCTGCCGGCCCGTGCCACGTACCGCCGAGTGGGTTTCACCCAGGTGGGCTGCTTCGCCACGGTGCTGTTCTGAACCGTCCCTGTGCTGAGCCGTCAAGGTGCATACTCTCGCCCGTGCGCCGACGACGTCTGGTAGCCGCCCTGCCGGTGGTCTTGCTGGGTGCTGTCCTGGGGCTGCCGCTGGTCGGCTGCGGGATCTTCGGGGCTGACCCGCGTGACGTGGCGGCCGCGTTCCTGGACGCGGTGGCCCGGGGCGACGCCGCCGGAGCCGGGCGGCTCACCGACGATCCGGTCGCCGCCACCGGGCTGATCCGGCAGGTCCGTGATGGACTGACGCCGCGGCGCGCGGCGCTCACGCTGGGTGAGATCCGCTCGGGCCACAACGTCGCCTCGGCGTCCTTCACCGCCGTCTGGGACCTCGGTCGGGGGCGGCAGTGGCGCTACTCGGGCGCCTTCGATCTGGTCCCCGCCCGTACCACCAAGGGCTGGTCGGTGCGGTGGAGTCCAGCGGTGCTGCACCCGCGGCTGGGCGCGCAGCAACGGCTGACGCTGCGCGAGGTGCCGGCTGACCCGGCCCCGGTGCTCGACCGAGCCGGGGCACCGTTGCTTACCTCGCAGACCGTGGTCACCGTCGCGCTGGACCGTGCCAAGGCTCCGGATTTGCCCGGGGTGGCCGCCCAGCTGGCCGCCGCCCTGGGGCGCTTCGACCCCCAGCTCACCCAGCAGTCCATCATCGCGGGAGTCAAGGCCACTCCGGCGGGAGCGCCCAGCGCGGTGGTGGTGCTTCGGGAGCAGGATTACCGCTCGGTGCGGGATCGGATCTACGAGCTGCCCGGCGTGAGTTTCCCCACTCAGCAGCGGCTGCTCGGGCCGGACCGGGACTTCGCCTCCCAGCTGGTGCCGGGTATCCGCACAGTCGCCGAGGAACAGCGTGCGAACGCCGCGGGGTGGCGCATCATCACGGTGGCCCCGCTGGGCAACGAGGTCGAGACCTTGGCAGCCGAGCAGCCACGCCCGGTGCCGACCCTGACCACCACGATCGACCGTGCCGTGCAGACCGCCGGCGAGCACGCGCTCGACACGGTATCCAATCCGGCGATGATCGTGGTGATTCAACCCTCCACGGGGGAGATCCTCGGGGTCGCGCAGAACCGCGCGGCCGACTCCCTCGGCGCGCTGGCGCTCACCGGGCGCTATCCGCCGGGCTCCACTTTCAAGATTGTCACCGCAGTGGCCGCGCTGGAATCCAACCAGGTCACGCTCGACTCGCCGGTGGCCTGCCCGGCGACCACCATGGTCGGGGAGCGGGTAGTGCCCAATGACCACTTCTTCAGCCTGGGTACGGTGCCGTTGCGCACCGCGTTCGCGCACTCCTGCAACACCACGTTCGCGCAGCTGGCGTCCCGTCTGGGGGCTGGCGCGCTGACTGACGCGGCGCACCAGATGGGCATTGGGATGGACTACGACATTGCCGGCGTCACGACCGTCACCGGCCAGGTTCCGCCCTCGGAGTCGCTGGTGCGGCGTGCGGAGAACGGATTCGGGCAGGGGCGGGTGCTCTCCAGCCCGTTCGGCATGGCCCTGGTGGCCGCGACGGTCGCGGCTGGCGGGCAACTGCCCACCCCGGTTCTGATCCGGGGAATGCCGACTCAGACCGCACTCGGACCGGTGGCGCCGATGCCGCGCGAGGTCGCCGACGCGGTGCGGGTGATGATGCGAGAAGTGGTGACCCAGGGCACCGCGACAGTCTTGGCGGGCCAGGGCCAGCTGTACGGCAAGACCGGGACCGCGGAGGACGGCCCTAGCGGCGCGCACGTCTGGTTCCTCGGGTTCCGGGGTTACCTCGCGTTCGCGACTCTCGTCGTCGGCGCTGGCTCATCCGGCCCGGCCCTGGACGTCTCAGGGCGCTTTCTGTCCGCGCTCGGTGCCCTATGACCGGCCCTATGACTGGTACTGCATCGGCCTGCCAAGGTGATCGGCATAGAGTGGGGGCATGCCCGTGCGAACCTCGCTGCGTCCTGGCCAGCAGTCACCACCGCGTCCGGTCCCCCCGGCGATCCGGCGGCCGGAGTACGTCGGGAAAACCGGGCCCACCCCGTGCGCCGACCCGTGGACCCAGCCGCCCGAGGTGATCGAGGCGATGCGGGTGGCGGGAAAGATCGCTGCGGGGGCGCTCGCTGCGGGGGGCGCGGCTGTGGCGCCTGGTGTCACCACCGATGATGTCGACGGGGTGGTGCACGAGTTCCTGCTCGACCACGGCGCGTATCCCTCGACGCTGGGCTACAAGGGTTTCCCCAAATCGTGCTGCACCTCGCTGAACGAGGTGATCTGCCACGGCATCCCGGACTCGACCGTGATCGAGGACGGGGACATCGTCAACATTGATGTCACCGCCTTCATCGGTGGTGTGCACGGC
>JBOHFY010000386.1:0-4324 GCA_050699895.1 Pseudonocardiaceae bacterium | reverse complement strand
CTTGGCCGACGCCGAGCTAGACGCTCTGACGCTGCCCCCCACCACCGTGGACACGGCGGGCATGATCGGCATGGTGACCATGACGCGGTCGTTGATCGCGGCTGCCGACAAGCGCCTGGATGATGTTGCGGCGCCCATGCAGACCGCGAAGGAACTCGCCAACCGGTTCGGAGAGCCAGACAACAACCACGACCGTCTCGGGTTCGGGTTCGGGCCGACCAACGTCGGCTTGTGGGAGATGGCGCTGGCGTTGGAGACAGGCGAGCCCGATCGAGCGGTGAGCGTCGCCCAGACCATCCAACCCGAGCGGCACCCATTTAAGACCCGCCAGTCCCAGTACTGGGTGGACTACGGCCGCGCGCTGGCTCGGCTACCTCGCCGCAGCGATGACGCGGTGATGGCGTTGCGCAGAGCCGAGCGGTTGTTTCCCATCCGCGTACACCGCAATCCGTTCGCCAGGGATGTCATCGGGGAGCTGGTCGTGCGGTCCCGCCGGGACGCGGTCGGCCGGGAGCTGCGCGGGATGGCCTACCGGACGGGTTTGCTGGTGTAGCCCATTCGGGGTGGCGGCCACGCTGGCGGACACCCGCTACCGGCCGATCGTTCACGGTTTCCGTCGTGATCGACGTACCACCTGAGACACCGCACCAGCAGCCCGTTGTGGCGCGCGGTGGCACTTCTCGCGCTATCGCTGTCACCTGCTTGCGGCACGGGTCGGTCGGGTTCACGAACCTGATGGTGAGCAAGCGCGAGGGTGCCACCGTGCTGGACCCGTACGGGGCTGACTCGTGCGTGACAGATCGCCCTGGACGAGGCGGCCGTGACTACCCTGTTCGACCTACTCGGGGAATAGCCCGGATGAGCGCACCGCTGCCGGAGAGGGCCGTGCATCCGCTGGTTGAGCCGTGCCCCGGATACGGGGCCACCATTGATGTGCGGCGGATCAGCAGCATCTCACCGAACATCCGGGCATGGGCGTGCGTGGGATGCCGGAGGAACGGGGCGGTGAGCACCCTCAACCCTCACCGCAGCCGTTCTTGGATCGCCTCGCCGCGACCATCGAGCAGCTCAGCGCCACACGTTCGGTATTGCGGCAGAGCATCGCGCTGGCCGACGACTCGGCCACGCTCTCGAACGGGGAGCTGCGGGACCGGCTGGCCGCGCTGACCCAGGCGTGTGCCCGGTAAGCGAGCACCCGCGCTCAGCTCCAGTGTGGGGTTGAGCTGGTCACGGTGGATGAGGAACACGGGGCATCGCGCTTCCGGTTGCACCAGCAAGGGCAGGTCATCGGCCGGGGTACCCACCTGGTGTACGTCCGTTTCCGCGACGACACGATCGCCCTACGGCCCGACCTGGTGCGGGTTCTCACCACCCCATCGGAGGGTGGCTGATGACCACCACCACAGGGGTAGCGATGCCAGTGGTTAAGGCGCCGTTGTGGCTCTCCGCTCGAACACTAGCCTGGCTGGCCAATCGACCCCACGCCCGCAAGCTGGTCTGGCGGGGGCACCCGCGTACCGGATGTACCACCTGTTCACGCCCACACTGGGACCCGAGGCGTTCATGGCCGTCTTCTTCATCGACTATGACCCCATCATCAAGGTCGCCGACGACTACTGGTTCAGCAAGGTAGTATGCAATGAGCGAACCGGAGTGCTGGAGTTCCCCCACGACGACAGGGCCGCAAGAAAGTCGTTCGGACCGGCCGCTACCGACCCCGCTAGACCCCACACCATCCCGCTGCACCCCGACGTTGGAGCCCGCCGCGACCCACCCACTGGGGAGAAAATTTGGGGGACGTACGGATGGATCTCCCGGTGTTGATGGCAGACTTTTGGCCTGCTCCCACGGGGCGTAGTAGCCCGTTCGCCGGGCACAGTTCAACTCGCGTAGGTGACGGTCTCGTCGTTACGTAGGAGCTGACGCGCGTCAGTGAGTGAGGAGTTGGTCGCGACACGACCACTCCATCGTGTGGACACGACAGACCGACCGGCAACGTCAAGAGCCACACTGCGTAGGTAACCAGACACACTAAGACCGCGTTCCGCCGCGTGGGCTTGCACCGCCGCAAGCTCATCCTCGGTGAAGCGCACGCTCACCATCGCGCCGCGCTGGCGCTGCTCGGACTTCCGGGGACGCTGTGGCTTCGGCTCTGGGTCGCCCCACGCCGCAGCGTCGTCTTTCATGGCTTCGACCTGCGATGCAAGCGTGTGCTCGTCCATAGAGTTCATCGTGCCCTCCCGGGTCTCCACCTTGTCAACTCCCCTACGGTGCTGTCCCATCCGGTGATCGGTCGCAGACGAAGCCGCACCTCGTCTGTCAGCACGGCAACGGTCAGCGCGCGACCGCCCGCTGTGTCGCCAAGCATGAGCCAGGTTGCGGTCAATACCCTTCTTGTTCGGCACGTAGACGGGTTCGCTGAGCCACACGTGGGTCACTTCAGGCAGTGTGATGTTTGTGGACGGCGAGGTGCGCCTCGTTGGCGTCGTCGAACTCCAGGTCCTCCGCGTCACACGGATGCATCGACCACCCCTTGACGGTATGACACTGCCCTGTTACGGTCATTCCGTCAAGTGGGTGACGGAATGACCGTCCGAGGAGCTGCCATGCAGATCGACGCATTCCTGTGCAATCACGCCGAGGCCGTAAACAACATGCTCTACATCGCTGGGGGCGGTATCGAACAAGCCATGATTGCACCGGGTGCCGCGCCCCCCTACACCGTCACCGTAGGTATCGCGATCATGGTCACAGTGCCCTGGGGTCAGACGAACCAACAGCACAGGGTCGAAATCGAGCTTCTCGGTGAAGATGGCGAGTCTGTACAACTACCTACCGGCCCCGACTCGACTGAACCCTTGCAGATGCTGCTCACCTTCAACGTGGGGCGCGGGCCACTCCTGGCTGTGGGCGATGACCAGCACGTGTGCCTCGCGGCCAACATACCCCTACTGCCCATGCCTGCCTTCGGCAAGTATGAATTCGTAGTGCGACTTGACGGTCATGACGAGCGCCGTCTCCCCATGAGAGTGGTGCCGACGCCCGGTGCCCAGATGGCCTTTAATCCAGGCTCCGCCAGCCGCGCGTGATCCTTGTGGTGTGAGCGAGCGCCTGGGCGAAGACGTGCGGACAGAGAGCATGTGAAAACGCTGTGACCTGAACAAACATGCTCATTCACACGTTGAAGCGGAAATCGACTACGTCGCCGTCGGCCATCACGTAGTCCTTGCCCTCCATCCGGACCTTGCCCGCGGCCCGGGCCTGTGCCATCGATCCGGCTGCGACCAGATCGTCGTAGGACACGATCTCAGCCTTGATGAACCCGCGCTGGAAATCACTGTGGATCACCCCGGCGGCCTCCGGCGCGGTGGCCCCGGCCCGGATCGTCCACGCCCTGGCCTCCTTGGGCCCGGCCGTCAAGTACGTCCGCAGCCCCAGGGTGTGGAACCCGACGCGGGCCAGCGCGTGCAGCCCCGGCTCGGGCTGCCCGATCGAGTCCAGCAACTCGCGAGCCGACTCCGGGTCCAGGTCGAGCAGCTCGGACTCCACCTTCGCGTCGAGGAACACCGCGTCGGCGGGGGCGACGAGCTTGCGCAGCTCGGCCTGGCGCTCGGGGTCAGCGAGCACGCCCTCGTCGGCGTTGAAGACATACAGGAACGGCTTGCCGGTCAGCAGGCTGAGCTCGGCGAGTGCGGTGACGTCCAGCTCCGTGCGCGCGGCGAACAGGGTGCGCCCGGCGTCGAGCACCTCCCTGGCGGCCTGCGCGGCGGCCAGCGCGACGCGGCGTTCCCGGGGGTTGGTGCGGGCCTCCTTCTCCAACCGGGGCAGCGCGCGGTCCAGGGTCTGCAAGTCGGCCAGCACCAGCTCGGTCTCGACGGTGGCGATGTCGTCGGCCGGGTCGACCCGCCCGTCGACGTGCAGCACGTCGGGATCGTCGAATACCCGCACGACCTGGCAGATCGCGTTGGCCTCCCGGATGGTGGCGAGGAACTTGTTGCCCAGCCCCGCGCCTTCGGAGGCGCCGGCGACGATGCCGGCGATGTCGACGAACGACACCGTCGCCGGCACCACCTTGGCGCTGTCACACAGCTCGGCCAGCCGCCCGAGACGCGCATCGGGCAACGGCACCACCCCGACGTTGGGCTCGATGGTGGCGAAAGCGTAGTTCGCCGCGAGGACGTTGCCGCGGGTCAACGCGTTGAACAAGGTGGACTTGCCCACATTGGGCAACCCCACGATCCCAAGACTAAGGCTCACGAAACATCAACCTTACGGCTGTCCGCATCGAGCGGGCTGAGCGGGGTAATCAGGTGCCGCTTTACCC
>JBOHFY010000385.1:0-3642 GCA_050699895.1 Pseudonocardiaceae bacterium | reverse complement strand
AGACGGCGGCGGCGCGGGTGAGGAGGAGGTGGAGTTCGGGGACGTGGAGGGCGCGCAGCGTGATGAGGAGGACGGCACCGCCCAGCACGGTGGTGGCGGCGAGCTCGATGGCGGCGCGCAACGGGGGTAGGGCGTGGGGCATGGCCAGGCGACTCAGGCCCAAGACGGCCAACCCGGCGGCGGCGGCGGTGACCGCGGCCACCGCGATGCGCGCCACCGCGCCCGCCACCGACCGGATCCGAGGGCGACCGAGTCGGTGCCACAGCCATACCTGACCTGCGGCGGCGCCGACGACGAAGGAGGCCGAGTTGGCCGCGGCGAGCCCGATGACCACCTGCTGGGGACCCAGCAGGACTGGCGCGACCAGTGACAGGCCGATCTTCGCGGCGATCATCAACACCATGATCACAGTCGGGGTGCGGGCATCGCCCAGCGCGTAGAACACCCGGAGCTGGAGCAGCACCGCGGCGTAGGGCAGCAGGCCGAACGCCGACGCGGCCAGCGTGTGGCCGAGGCGGCTGGCCTGGGCGAGGTCGGAGTGACCGTAGGAGAACAGCACGGTGGCTATCTGGTCACCGGCCACGGTGAGCAGGGCTGAGATCGGCAGCAGCAGCAGCGCCGACATGCGGGTACCCAGGGACAGGTCGGTGACCACACCGTCGATGTTCCCGTCAGCACCGGCCCGGCTGATCCGCGGCATCAGCGCGGTCAGCACGGAGTTGCCCAGCACGCCGTAGGGCACGATCAGCAGCATCCAGGCGTAGGCGTAGGTTGACACCCCGCCGCTGGCGGTGGCCCCGGCGATCCGGTAGGTGATGACCAGCCCGATCTGCCCGGCCAGCACGTAGAGCGCCACCCAGCCGGCGAGCCCGCCGAACGACGACAGCCGCGGGTCCCAACCCCACCGCCAGCGCCACCGGAACCCCGACCGGCGCAGCGCCGGCAGCAGCACCGCCGCCTGCACGACGATCCCCAGCGTGGTGCCCACCCCGAGCACCCACAGCTTGAGCCCGCCCATGAGGCTGGGATTGAGGCTGATCTCGCCAGGAGTGAGCGCGTAGGCCCCGATCACCGCGATGACTACCAGATTGTTGGCCACCGGCGCCCACGCCGGCGGGCCGAACACGTCACGGCTGTTGAGTACCGCGCCCACCAGCGCGGCCAGCCCGTAAAACAGGATTTCCGGCAGCAGTAGGTAGGCGAACGCCGTGGCCAGCGCGGGGCTGGCGTGCGCGGAGCCGCTCACCGACAGCCGGATCAGCAGCGGTGCCGCGGCCACCGCGGCCACCGTGCCCACCACCAGGGCGACCGTGCCCATCGTGAGTAACCGCTGGGTATAGGCCCGCCCGCCGTCCGGATCGGTGCGCTGAGCGCGGACCAGCACCGGGATCGCCACGCTGGACAGCACCCCGCCCAGCAGCAGCTCGTAAACCATGTTCGGCAACTCGTTGGCGATATTGTAGGAGTCGTTGAGCAGTTGGAACCCCAACGCCGCGGCCAGCAGCAGCTCGGCCACCAGCCCCGTCACCCGGCTGACCACCGTGGCCACCGCCATGGACCCGGACGCCTGCGCCAACGACTGACCCGACGGTACTGCCGCCGGGGACGCCGACTGCGGCCCCGGCGCTCGCGGCAGGTCGTTCATCGGCGGCACGCCGACCAGCACACCACCCCACCTCCCGGTCGCCCGAGGCGGGGGCGAAGCACGATCCTTGCGCACCTCGCTTGTGGCGACCGGCGACCGGGGGTCCCACTTCCATCGCACTTCGTTGGAGTCCTTCCCAAGACATCGCCGCATAGTCCATGATCGGCGGCGCTCGGTGGTAGCAGATACGGGGGTGAGGGTGATGGGCGGTCAGGGCGCGAACAGCGCGTTGCGGGTGCTGCTGGATGAGGCGCAGATGAGTAACGCCGCGCTGGCTCGCGCGGTGGTCTCGGCTGGGGCCAAGGAAGGGAACCACCTGGGCACCAGCACAACGTCGGTGCGGCGGATGCTGGAGGGCTGCCAACCGCGCTGGCCGGCGCCCCGGCTAGTGGCCAGTGTGCTGTCCCGGCGGCTGCGGCGTGAGGTCGGCGTCACCGAGTGCGGGTTTGTCGATTGCGCCCCACCGGGGGACGATCCCTATGACGGGCTGAGCTGTTCGGGGACACTGGAGGGCACGGTCCGCACCATCGTTGAGTTGTCGGGACAGGACATGCGCCGACGGAAGTTCCTGCTGGGCTCGACGTTCAGCGCCGCGGCGTTCTCCCAGCCCGCGCTGTTCGCCCTCACCGCGCCCCCGGCCCAGAGCACCGCCCGTGCCGCGGGCCGGCGGGTGGGTATGGCCGATGTGGAGGTCCTCACCGAGCAGGTCGTCCACCTGCGAAAGCTCGGCTGCCGCTACGGCGCGGGGCGTGTACGGGCGCAGATGGTGCAGCTGCTGCACCACGAGGCGAACGAGCTGCTGCACGGCAGTTACTCGGACAAGACCGGCAAGGCCCTGCTGACCGCCGTCGCGCAGGCCACGCGGGCGGCCGGCTTCGACGCGGCCGATGTCGGGCGGCATTCGCTAGCGCAGCGCTACTACATCCAGGCGCTCGACCTCGCCATGCGGGCGGGCAACCGGGCGTTCGCGGCCGAGGTGCTGAGCGAGATGAGCCGCATGACGCTGACGATCGGGCAGTACGGGTCCACCGAAGACGACCGGCTGCTGCACGGGCGCCAGGGCGTGGCGCTGGCCCGGGCCGGGCTGACTATCGGTCAGGGCCAGGCGGGCCCGGCGTTGACCGCCGAGCTGCACGCGATGGAAGGCCGCGGTCTGGGCATGCTCGGCGACGTTCGCGAGGCGCGCCATGCGGTGCTGGCGGCCCAGCGGGACTACGAGTCGCTGGGCCCCGACGATGAGGTGGGCTTCTACACCGAGGCCGCGCTCGCCGCCGACCTCGGCCGGTGTCTGCGCGAGATCGGCGAGCCCAAACAGGCCATCGTGATGGGCGCCACGGCGTTGCGGGACTACGAGCCCTGGCGGGTCCGCAACCGATGCTTCGTGCAGACCGACCTCGCCGGCGCCCACTTGCTTGGCGGTGACCTGGAGCAGGCCGCCGCGCTGGGCCGCGACGCCCTGCGCACCGCCGCCGACGTCAGCTCCACCCGCACCCTGGATCGGTTGCGCACCCTGCAACGGCAGCTGCACCCGCGGCGCCGCGCCTCCCCACACCTGGCCGACCTCGACGACCGGATCACCGACTTCCTGACCCGCGCCACCCGACGACACAACGACAACGCCCTGTGATGCGGCTCGATCAGCTGGTGGTGGGCCCGACCACCGTGAGGTCGGGGAAGTAACTGCGGTAGAAGCCCCGGTCACGGGTGAGCAGGCGGTCGGCTTGCGGGCTTGCGTGCGCGCCGATCAGGTCGGTATGTCACACTCACGGTGTCGGTGGGGTAGTCGCGCTTGGGGTGGACGTGCCGGAACTCGCGGCCGGTCGTCAGCACGTGCCGTTCGACGTCCGGTGGCGAACCTGGGCTTCCTCGATCGCTCGCAAGGCCTCGATCTCGGCGCGTACCGCCCGCTCCCGCTCACTGATCCGCCAGGCCTTGCGGCCCAGCTCCACCAGCTCGGCCAGCAACGGAGGCACCGACCCGACTGGCTCGGAGCTCGT